>DASPZC010000305.1:0-4650 GCA_035636455.1 Xanthobacteraceae bacterium | reverse complement strand
AGCGTTTCGAGCGAGAGATAGCGGTGCCAGCCCATGGCGAAGGCGAGCGCCATGCCGAGCGCGAGGACGGCGATGGGCACGAGCCGCCGCAGCCGCGACCGCCCGTCACGGTCGACGCCCGTCATCGCGGCAGATCGGTCATCGTGCATGATCAACGCATGATCTCGGCCGGCAAGTCGGGTGGCCCGAAGGCCGCCAGGATATACGAGCCGGGCGACACGGCGCAGCCGTGTCACGGCCAATTGACGCTCCATCGCAGCAGCGTGAACGGGCCGCGATTTTGCCGGCCGGCAAGGCGTTTTCGGCCCGATCCGGCGGCGCGCATCGCATTGACTTGCGCGGCGGGCCTCCCGTATAAGCCGCGGGCATCGATCACCTGATCTTGCTGGGATTCTCCATTGCGGACCGGCCGCGGCGCCGTTCGGCAACCGGCAGCCCGGCATTGCAACCTGCCGCGAGAGGCGGAGACCGACCCGTGAAGCGGACCTATCAACCAAGCAAGCTGGTGCGCAAGCGCCGTCACGGCTTTCGCTCCCGCATGGCCACCACGGGCGGCCGGCGCGTGGTCGCGGCCCGTCGCGCGCGCGGCCGAAAGCGGCTGAGCGCCTGACGGCTCGCGGCGCCTTTCTCCATGGAGCGGCTGAGGCAGCGGCCGGACTTCCTCGCCGCCGCGGCCGGGGTCAAGGCTTCGGCGACGGGGTTCACGCTGCAGGCGCGCCGGCGCGAGGACGAGGGGCCGGCGCGGGTCGGCTTCACCGTTTCCCAGAAGGTCGGCAACGCGGTCGAGCGTAACCGGGTGCGGCGCCGCTTGAGGGAAGTCGTGCGCCTGTCGGCGGCCCAACGCATACGAGCGGGACACGACTACGTGCTGATCGGCCGGCGCGCCGCGCTGGCGGAACCGTTCGACCGGATGACCGCCGACTTGGATACGGCGCTCGAGCGCGTACATACGGGCCGCGGGATGCCGGCCGCGCGGGCGCGGCGACGCACGGGCGGCAAGCAGAACGGCGAGAGATCGCAATGACCGACCAGAAGAACACCATTCTGGCCATCGTGCTGTCGGCGCTCGTGCTCATCGTGTGGCAGTATTTCTTCGGGCTGCCGCAGATGGAGAAGCAGAAGCAGGTTACCCAACAGCAGCAGACTCAGCAGCAACCGGCCCCCGCACCGGGCGCCGACTCCCGTCCGCAGGCGCCCGGGCAGGTTCCCTCGGCAACTCAGGCGCCGCAGCTGTCGCGCGAGGAGGCGCTCGCCAAGTCGCCGCAACGCATCCGCATCGAGACGCCGCGCCTGAACGGCTCGATCGCGCTGACCGGCGGCCGGATCGACGACCTGTCGCTGGTCCAATATCACGAGACGGTCGACCGCAACTCGCCCGCCATCGTCCTGCTGTCGCCGTCGGGCAGCCCGCACCCGTTCTATGCCGAGTTCGGCTGGGTGCCGGCCGCCGGAGCCATCGTCAAAGTACCGGGCCCGGACACTGTCTGGCGGCAGCAAGGCGCGGGCGGCCTCGGCCTCGGGAAGCCGGTGATCCTGACCTGGGACAACGGCGAGGGCCTCGCGTTCCGCCGCACCGTTGCGGTGGACGACAATTACCTGTTCACGATGAAGGACGAGGTCGCGAACAACGGGTCGGCGCCGGTCACGCTTTTCCCCTATGCGCTGATCTCCCGCCACGGCACGCCGCCCACGCTCGGGTACTACATCCTGCACGAAGGCCTGATCGGCTATCTCGATAAGTTGCAGGAGGTCAGCTACAGCGCGATGGATGACAAGAAAGTCCAGCAATTCGAGGTCACCAACGGGTGGCTCGGCATCACCGACAAGTACTGGGCGGCGACGCTGGTCCCGGACACCGGCGCGAAGCTGCAGGCGCGCTTCCTGGCGGGAACCATCGGCACAACGAAGACGTATCAGACCGACTACCGGCTCGAAGCCCAGACCATCGCGCCCGGCCAGATGGGAGCCGCCAATTCGCGGCTGTTCGCCGGCGCCAAGGAGGTGGCGATCGTCGATGCTTATGAGAAGCAGCTCGATCTCAACCACTTCGACCGGTTGATCGACTGGGGCTGGTTCTATTTCATCACCAAGCCGATGTTCCTGCTGATCGACTATTTCTTCCGGCTGGTGGGAAATTTCGGCGTGGCGATCCTGATCGTCACGGTACTGGTCAAAATCGTGTTCTTCCCGCTCGCCAACAAGTCCTACGCATCGATGGCGAAGATGAAGGCGGTGCAGCCGCAGATGCAGGTGATCCGCGAGCGCTATCCCGACGACAAGGTGAAGCAGCAGCAGGAGCTGATGGAGCTCTACAAGAAGGAGAAGATCAATCCGGTCGCCGGCTGCCTGCCGATCGCGATTCAGATTCCGGTGTTTTTCTCGCTCTACAAGGTGCTTTTCGTGACGATCGAAATGCGCCATGCGCCGTTCTACGGCTGGATCAAGGACCTGTCGGCGCCCGATCCGACCAACGTATTCAACCTCTTCGGCCTGATCCCCTGGGATCCCACGCATGTGCTGGTCATCGGCCCCTTCCTCGTCCTGGGCGTCTGGCCGCTGATCATGGGGGTCACCATGTGGGTGCAGATGAAGCTCAACCCGGCGCCGCCCGACCCGACCCAGAAGATGATCTTCGACTGGATGCCGATCATCTTCACCTTCATGCTGGCGAGCTTCTCGGCCGGCCTGGTGATCTATTGGGCGTGGAACAATACCCTCTCGGTCATCCAGCAGTCGGTGATCATGCGCAAGCACGGCGTCAAGATCGAGCTGTTCGACAACGTCAGGGACACCTTCTTCAAGAAGAAGGGCAAGAAGGAGTAGGCCGGGCGGCCCGCTCCGATCATGCTTGCGACCGCCTTCACCGCCGACGAGACCGAGGCCGGCCGCCGGCTGTTCGCGGCCGACTGGCAATTCGCCACGGCGGCCGGCTCGTTCGCGGCGCTGCCGGCCATGGCGGGCGTCGAGATCGCCTTCGCGGGGCGATCGAACGTCGGCAAGTCGAGCCTCATCAATGCGCTGACCGGCCGCAAGGCGCTGGCGCGCACCTCGCACACGCCCGGCCGCACCCGGGAGCTGATCTTCTTCAGCGGTCCGAGCCGCCTGACCCTCGTCGACATGCCGGGCTATGGCTACGCGTCCGCCCCCAAGGGCAGGGTCAAGGCGTGGACCGACCTGATCCACGCCTACCTGCGCGGCCGCGCCAACCTGGCGCGCGTCTATGTGCTGATCGACGCCCGCCACGGGCTCAAGGACGCGGACGAACCGGTGCTGCGGGCCCTCGACGAGGCGGCGGTGAGCTATCAGATCGTGCTGACCAAGGCCGATCAGGCAACGAATGCGGCGCTCGAGCCGCGCATCGCCTCGATCGCGGCGCAGTTGTCCAAGCGTCCGGCGGCCTTCCCGCACGTCATTGCGACATCGGCGCGCGATGGGAGCGGGATCGCCGACCTGCGTGCGACGATCGGGCGGCTGCTGCGGGAACGCGAGCGCTGAGGCCGGCATCGACGGCGGCCCTTCCGCGCTGCCGTGCCGGTTTCTTCATGGCGCATTTTCCAGGGAAAACCGGTGTCCACCCCGGATCAAGTCCGGGGCAGGCTTTTTCGCGGAAAATGCTCTAAAACGGCGCCGGCCCGACGGCCGCCCTTGCGCCAAGAGAACGAGCCATGACCGTCACGCCCCACGAGAAGGCCCGCATCCTGTCGGAAGCCCTGCCCTACATGCAGCGCTACGACGAAGAGATCGTGGTGGTGAAGTATGGCGGCCACGCCATGGGCGAGGAGGACGTGGCGCGCAATTTCGCCCGCGACATCGTGCTGCTCGAGCAGGCGGGCATCAATCCGGTCGTCGTGCATGGCGGCGGCCCGCAGATCCAGGCCATGCTGGAGAAGCTCGGCATCAAGTCCGAGTTCGCCGCGGGGCTGCGGATCACCGACGCGGCGACGATCGAAATCGTCGAGATGGTGCTCGCCGGCTCGATCAACAAGCAGATCGTCGGCTACATCAATGCGGCCGGCGGCAAGGCGATGGGACTGTCCGGCAAGGACGGCAACCTGGTGCTCGCCCGCAAGATCACCCGGCGCGTGGTCGACCCGAGCTCGCAGATCGAGAAGGTCGTCGACCTCGGTTTCGTGGGCGAACCCGAGAAGGTCGACACCATGATCCTCGACCAGATCATCGGCCGCGACCTCGTTCCCGTGCTGGCGCCGGTCGCGACCTCGGCGGAAGGCGCGACCTTCAACGTCAATGCCGACACCTTCGCGGGCGCGGTGGCCGGCGCGCTCCGGGCGAAGCGCCTGCTGCTGCTGACCGACGTGCCCGGCGTACTCGACAAATCGAAGGCGCTGATCGAGGACCTGTCGGTCGACAAGGCGCGCGCGCTGATCGCCGACGGAACCATCTCGGGCGGCATGATCCCCAAGGTCGAAACCTGCATCTACGCGCTCGAGCAGGGGGTGGACGGGGTGGTGATCCTCGACGGCAAGGTGCCGCACGCCGTGCTGCTCGAGTTGCTCACCGACCATGGCGCGGGAACGCTGATCCACCGCTAAAATGCTTCCGAGAGCGAATTGGGGCGAATGGCGGCGCAGGGATGGCGGGTCACGGTCGCATGCTCGGGGCATGGGCGCTCGCGGCGTCCGGCTTGGCGTT
>DASPZC010000304.1:0-9709 GCA_035636455.1 Xanthobacteraceae bacterium | reverse complement strand
GGCTGGTCTCCAGCCAGGTCGGCCAGGTCGCCCCGTCCCATCGCCCGCGCTGGACCCGCCGCCGCCGCCTCGCCGCGGCGCTCTCGCTGCTCGCCGATCCGGCGCTCGATGCGTTACTTGCTCCGCCGACGCCCTTTGCGGAGCTGCCGGCGCGGCTCGCCGACCTGCTGGCGCCGGAGAGCGCCGCGTGTCCGGTGATCGATTATGCTACGGAAGGCACCTAACTCTCAGTCGTCATGCCCGGCCTTGAGCCGGGCATCCACGTCTTGGAAACGCTAATTAAGGCGTGGATGGCCGGGTCAAGCCCGGCCATGACGACAGCGAAAAGCACAGAGGGATTTCTCCGTGTTCGCCGTCGAAGTATCCGATCACATCATGATCGCCCATTCGTTCCGCGGCGCGGTGTTCGGGCCGGCGCAGCAGCTGCACGGTGCGACCTTCGTGGTCAGCGTGGCGTTCCTGGCGGAGCGGCTCGATCGCAACGGGATCGTGGTCGACATCGGGCTGGCGAACGACGTGCTCAGGCAAGTGCTGCAGCCGCTCAAATATCAAAATCTCGACGCATTGCCCGAGTTCAAGGGCGTCAACACGACGACGGAATTCCTCACCCGGCACGTGTTCGACCGTGTGGCCGAGGCGGCGCGCAAGGGCGAGCTCGGCCGCGACGGGCACGAGATCGCGGCGGTCCGCGTCACCGTGGCGGAGTCGCCGACCGCGCGCGCATGGTACGAGGCGCCCTTGTGGTAGAGCGCGTGGTGTTCGCCGTGCCGGGCGATCTCGCCACCCCGACCGGCGGCTTCGCCTATGACCGGCGCATGATCGCCGAGTTGAGAAGGCTCGGCTGGACCGTGGAGGTTCTCGACCTTGGCGACGGATATCCCCGCCCCAGCCCGCCGACCCGCGCCGCCGCGCGGGCGCAGCTGGCGGGCGTGCCGCCGGGACGGCCGATCGTGATCGACGGGCTCGCCTTCGGGGTGCTGCCGGACGTGTCGGCCGTGCTGGCGCACAGCCATCGCCTGATCGCGCTCATCCATCATCCGCTCGCGCTCGAATCCGGGCTGGCGGCCGAGGAGGCGCAGGCGCTGCACGCGAGCGAGCGCGCGGCGCTTGCCGGCACCCGGCACGTGGTGGCGACGAGCCAGGCGACCGCCCGCCTGCTGGTGCGCGATTTCGCCGTCGCGCCGGATCGCCTGACCGTGGCGCCGCCCGGCACCGACCGGGCGCCGCCGGCGCGCGGCAGCACCGGCGGCACGCTCGCGCTGCTGGCGGTCGGCGCGATCGTTCCGCGCAAGGGCTACGACGTGCTGATCGCCGCGCTCGCCCGGCTCGCCGACCTGCCGTGGCGGCTGACCATCGCGGGCGACCGCGAGCGGGACCCGGCCGCGGCGGCCCGGCTCGACCGCGACATCGTGCGCTCAAATCTCTCCGGACGGGTCTCTGTCGCCGGCGCCGTGCCGGCCGATGATCTCGCGGCGCTGTATCTGGGCGCCGACCTGTTCGTGCTGCCGTCGCGCTTCGAGGGCTACGGCATGGCCTTCGCCGAAGCCATCGCCCATGGCCTGCCGGTCATCGGCACCACCGCCGGAGCGATGCCGGAGACGATTGCGGCGGAGGCCGGCGTGCTGGTGCCGCCCGACGACGTGGACGCGCTGGCGGCCGCCCTGCGCCGCCTGATCGCCGACGCGGACGAGCGCGGGCGTCTCGCGGCCGGCGCCCGCGCCGCCGCGGCGCAACTTCCGACCTGGGCGGCCTCGGCGGCTTTGTTCGCCGGCGCGATCGAGGCGGCCCGATGAGCGGCTTCTCGGCGGACTGGCTCGCGTTGCGCGAGCCCTATGACGCGCGCGCCCGCAACCGCGACGTGCTCGATGCGGTCGCCGCGGCGGTGGCCGCTCGCGGCGCGGTCGCCGTGGTCGATCTTGCCTGCGGCACCGGCGCGACCTTGCGGGCGATCGGCAACCGGCTCCCGGGCCGCCAGGACTGGCGGCTGGTCGACAACAATTTGAGCCTGCTGGCGCGCGCCGCGCAAAGCGCCCCCGTAAAGGGCCGGGTGGTCCGGGCGACGCCGGTCGATCTCAACCGCGATCTCGAGGCCGCCCTCGACGGGCCGGTGGATCTGGTCACCACCTCGGCGCTGCTCGATCTCGTCTCCGCCGATTGGCTCGACCGCATGGCGGTCGAGACCGCGGCGCGGCGCCTGCCCGTCTACGCGGCGCTCAGCTATGACGGCCGCGTGACGTTCGATCCCGCCGATCCGCTCGACGACGCGGTGATCGCCGCGGTCAACGAGCATCAGCAAACCGACAAGGGTTTCGGGCGCGCGCTCGGACCGCGTGCGGCGGCGGCGGTGATCGCGCGCTTCAAGGCGCTGGGGTACGCGGTGATCGAGGGCCGGTCGGACTGGCGGTTCGGCCCGCGCGACCGGCCGATTCAGCTCGACATGCTGGCCGCCTGGGCCGGCGCCGCGCGCGAGACCGGCAAGGTTTCGCTTCCCGAGGCGGCCGCCTGGCTCACCCGCCGCCGCGATCACGTGTCGGCCGGCCGCTCCGCCATCGTGGTCGGGCACGTCGATTTCTTCGCCCGGCCGATCGCCACGCGGCAGGCCGACAGGTCGCAGTCGAACAGCACCTCGTCGCCGAGCGGATAGGCGCGCGTCGGCGGGCGCAGCGCGTGGTCGACCCGCTCGATCGGCGCGAGCGTCAGGCTCGATTGCCCGGTGCCGAGGATGACCGGCGCGACCAGCACGTGCAGGCGATCGAGGCATCCGGCCGACAGGAAGCCCGAGATCGTTCTGGCGCCCCCTTCCACCAAGACGCGGCGCAGGCCGCGCGCGGCGAGCGCCGCCAGCACCGCCGCGGGGGCGATATGCCCGTCCGCCGCCGCCAGCGCGACCACCTCGACGCCATCGGGGAGCGCGGGGCGGTCCGCGCCCGTCGTGACCACCAGCCGGCGCACCCCGTCGGCGGCGAGCACCCGCGCGCTTGGCGAAAGCCTGCCGTGCGGGTCGAGCACGACCCGGGCCGGGCTCGGGCCGGCAACCCGGCGCACGGTGAGCTGCGGATCGTCGACCAGCGCCGTGCGCACCCCGATCACCACCGCGTCGACCAGGGCGCGCAGCCGGTGCAGGTGGTCGAGCCCGGCCGGTCCGTTGATGTAGTGCGAATGCCCGCTGTTGGTGGCGATGCGCCCATCGAGCGACTGGCCGAGCTGGGCGACCACCACGAGGTCGTCGACCGTGCCGGTGTGCAGCGGGCCGAACAGCGCGTCCCACGGTGCCGGCAAATCGCCGTCCGCCGTGCGGAACGCCGCCGGAACCGAATGCCACTCGTCGGACTTGGAACTCTTAGTCACGCTGCGGCCGGCCGATGAACGCGCGTTCATGGCGCCACCAGTAACTGAGGATCGTTTTTGCAGACGACACGCATGAATGTCTGGTACAGTATCACCGTACTTCGGGGCGGCGGAACGGAATAGCGGCCCGGTTCCGTGCGTTGATCTTGTCACAAGTGCCGGCGTGGAACATCAGTAGATGCGCAACGGGGATGCGAGCGTAGTTTCTGGTTTGTTCGGCGTACCGGGTCAGGTCGAGGTCGAGCGCGGGCTTGCCGAATTCCGCGGCGGGCGGCCGGTGCGCATCACCACGCCGGAAAAAGCCGTGATCGCGCTGCCGGTCGACGGGATCGACGCGCGAAGGCTTGCCGCGTTTGCGGCGTTCACGGCGCCGGCCTTGCCGCTCCTTGTCATCACCGCGCGCCGCGCCCGAGCGCTCGGCCTCGATGCGGCGGAGCCGGTGGCGATCGCGCTCTCCGCCGCCGATGATCCCGAGAGCATCGCCTCGCTCGTCGCCGATGCCGACGTTCGCCGCATCGTCGAGGCCAAGCCCGCGGGCCTCGGCGCCAAGGCGGCGATCGACCTTGCCAAATTCGCCCAGCGCCTGCCGGCGCTGCTCGTGGCCGACGCCGGGGCGGTCAACGGCGCCTATGTGGATCCGCCGCTCGTCTCCGTCGAGGCGGAGTCCATTGCCCGCTTCCGCCGCAGCGTCCTCAAATCGCTGACCATCGCCGGCGACGCGCACGTGCCGTTGCACGGCGGGCTGTCGACGCGGTTCGTGGTGTTCCGCGACGGCACCGGCGGCGGCTCGGTCGCGGTCATCGTCGGCAAGCCGGATTTCGCCAAGCCGGTGCCGGTGCGCCTGCATTCCGCCTGCCTCACCGGCGACGTGTTCGGCTCGCGCCGCTGCGACTGCGGCGATCAGCTCAAGCTGGCGCTGGCGCGGCTCAACGAGTCGGGCGGCGGCGTCATCCTCTATCTCGAGCAGGAAGGACGCGGCGTCGGGCTCGCCAACAAGATGCGTGCCTATCAGCTGCAGGACAAAGGGCTCGACACGGTCGACGCCAACACCACGCTCGGCTTCGACGACGACGAGCGCGACTACTCGATCGCCGCGCGCATGCTGGAAATGCTCGGCTGCACCCGCGTGCGGCTGCTGACCAACAATCCGGCCAAGGTCGACAGCCTGGCCGGCGCCGGCATCGAGGTGTCGGGACGCCTGCCGCTCTACACGCCGATCAACGCGCACAACCGGCGCTATCTCACCGCCAAGGCGACCCGCGCCGGCCATCGGCTCGAGCATCTGGTGACCGCGCTCTCCGAAGCGACCGCGCTGCCGGAGGCCGGCAAGGCGAAGACCTGATCGCCGCGCGGGTGGGGAATATTCCGGCGAGCGGGGAAGGTTCCATCGAGGTTGGCGCGCTTCACCTCTCCCCGCTTGCGGGGAGAGGTCGACGCGCGAAGCGCGTCGGGTGAGGGGGCCTCCACGCAAAGCGCACTTTCTCAGAGGCTCCTCACCCCGACCCTCTCCCCGCAAGCGGGGAGAGGGAGCCCGCAAGTCGCGCCGCACGCCAAGTTGGGGGATTCTCGATGCCCGACGCCGCACCCGCCTATACGTTGACCGCGCGCGTATTGCACTGGATCACCGCGGCCCTCGTGCTCACCATGATTCCGATCGGGATCGTCATGGTGAACGTCGAGTTCGAGGAAGAGGAGGTCGGCGACTTTCTGTTTCACATCCACCGCTCGTTCGGCGTCGTCGTGCTGGCGATCGTCGCCATCCGGCTGACCTGGCGGCTCACTCATCCGCCGTTGCCGCTGCCCGCGGACATTTCGCCGCTGCAGCGGCGCGCCGCCCGCACCGTGCACTGGCTGCTCTACGCGTTGTTGCTGATCCAGGGCCTGGTCGGCTGGATCGCGACCTCCGCCTACCGCGCGCCCATCCTGGTGTTCTGGCTGTTCGAGCTGCCGCCGATCTGGCCGGTGGACAAGGACTTTTCCGACAAGGCCTTCCTCGTGCACCAGACGATCGGGATCACGATCGCCGTAGTGCTGTGCATCCACATCGGCGCCGCGCTGCATCACCACTTCATCCGCCGCGACCGCGTGCTGATGCGGATGGTGACGGGGTAGCGTGCGTCCGTGTCCCGGATGCGGTGCAGCGCCATAAGCGCGTTTACGCGCGTCTTCGACGCGCTATGGCGGTGCACCGCTGATCCGGGACCCAGGTTGCGCCTAAAGATTCTGGCCCCCGGGTCTGCAGCGCATCACTTCGTGCTGCGCTGCGCCCGGGGAAAGGGCCTCGGCTACGCGGCGCTGGCCTCGGCGGCCGGCACGCGCGGCGGCATCGCGGGGACTTTCTTCCCCGGCGTCGCGCCGGCGAGGTGCGCGAGCGGGCTTGTCGAGCTCATCAGGCGCTCGATCGCGTCGCTGCTGGTCCGGTGCGAGGCTGCGGCGGCGGCAGGCGCATTGTTCCGGGCGCTTGTATTTCCATTGTTGTTTACAACGGCGGGGGCGAGGGGCGGCTGGGCCGCTGCGGCAGTCATTGTTTCCGCATTGTCCTTTGCAATGCGCTTGCCCGCCGCGAGCTCTTCGAGGCGCTCGACGGCCTTGGAGGCCAGCAGGCGCACGATCCGTTCGACGAGCCCGAGCAGGCCGTTGGCCTCGGAGATCGTGATCTCGCCCTCGCCCAGCTCGCGCACGATCACGTCGATGGCCGTCCGGGCATAATCGGGCGTGTCGGCCGGCGGCAGCATGACGTCCACCGGCCGTTCCTTGGCCTTGGGCATCATCCGATCCATGCACAGGCGCATGGCGGCCGGATTGGCGAGCTTGGCATGCTCGATGATCCTGGAGGCCAGGTCGCCGCCTTCGGCGCTCAATGCCTCCTCCAGGGCGAGGTTGGCCTTGTTGCGCGAGCCGAGCGGCCGCCCGGCCGGATTTCCGCTTTGACCTTTGACGAAGGGCATGACTGATACTCCTTTGGATTTCGGGTTAAACGAGGTCGTTACTGAGGCTCTGGCGCGGGTTTCCACTCAAGCTGTCGTTTGCCGGTTCTATGCGCAAAATCCCATTGGTATAGGAACAAATCATGAACATCAGGGCCGAGTCAAGCCCTTTCTGTCGAAAAAACCGAGATCGGAAACAGATCGCGGAAAGGCGCGGCCAAACGCTTGTCTGACCTCGCCTTTTTGGCGACCGGGACCGAGAGGCTCCGACCCTCCCCCTTGTGGGCCTACAAGGGGGAGGGCGGCGGCGCGCGCAGCGCGCGGCCGGGTGGGGTGGACCGGCGCCCACCTCCGAGGTATGCGCCACTGGCCCCCACCCTTGCCCTCCCCCGCAAGCGGGGGAGGGATTCGCAAAGGTCGGCGCCGAAGCGACAACAGGAGCACGTTCAGATGGCAGGTCTCGAACTCAAGAACCCGGCGCTCGAGCGCATGCGCGCGGGCGACGTGGCGCTCGGCATGCTGGTGCGGCTCGGCCGCTCGGGCGACATCGCCCGCATCGCCAAGACGACCGGCCACGACTTCATCTTCCTCGACGTGCAGCACGCCATCTATTCGCTGGAGACCATCGGCCACATCGCGCAGGTCGCGCTCGGGTGCGGCGTGACCGCGCTGGTGCGGGTGCGCGGCTGCCACGATCCCGACACCGCCCTGCTGCTCGACTGCGGCGTCACCGGCATCGTCGTGCCGGACGTCAACACGGTTAAGGACGCCATGAAGGCGGTCGAGACCTGCAAGTTCGCGCCGGTCGGCAGGCGCTCGGTCGGCGGCCTCTATCCGATGTTCGACTTCAAGAGCGCGCCGCTTGCCGATACCTTGCGCGTGCTCAACGACAGCACCTTGCTGGTGTGCATGATCGAGACCGTCGAGGGGTTGGGCAACGTCGAGGAGATCGCCAAGGTCGCGGGCATCGACGTGCTGCACGTCGGCTGCAACGATCTGTTGTCCGACATGGGCAAGCCGGGCGCGTTCGGCGACCCGATGATGATCGCCGCGGTCGAGAAGGTGATGGCGGCCGCCAAGGCCAACGGCAAGTTCTCCGGCCTCGGCGGCGACCGCGACATCGAGCGGCAGACGCGCTTCATCCGCGGCGGCGTGCGGTTCGTCACGACGCAATCCGACATCGCCTTCCTGATGGCGGAAGCCTCGCGGCGTACGCAGACGCTGAGGGGGGCGATCGGGGGCTGATGCGTTCCCCGGGCGCAGCGCAGCACACCGGAAGTCGGGTATACCCGACTTCCGGCATTATTATATTTCGCAAGTCGGAAACATCCGACTTGCGGTGTGATGCGCTGCAGACCCGGGGTCCAAAGTTTGAAGCGCCACCTGGACCCCGGATCAGCGGTGCACCGCTACGCGCTGCACCGCATCCGGGGAACGCCCGACCCGGCAATGATTATTGTTTGAGGCGCCCGGGGGCCGGAGATTTTGCGGCCGTCTCGGTCGACCTTGGCAGGGCGATCAGGTCGCTCGATTGCATGCGGAACGCCCGCGCAAGCTTCTCGAGCTGCGAGGCGGTCGCGGTTTCCTGGCCGCGCTCCATGCGGGCGCACCAGGCATGATCGAGCCCCGCTTCGGCCGCCATTTTTTCCGTCGACATGCCCCGCTGCAGCCGCAGCCGCCTGATGTTGCGGGCCAGCATCTCGCTCGGCGCCATCTTGCCCGGAGAGGTGTTCTCCGCCGGAATGTCCTGGTAGAGCTGCACGAACTCCTCGGCCATCTCGTAGCACACGAGCAGCTTGCGGGCCTGGAGGTCCCAGTGGGCGTCCGGTTCACCGCAGCTCTGCATCTCCAGGGTAAAGGGAGCGCGCCAGACGAAGTTGTCGGCGTTGTAATCGGCAATGGCCTCCAGGAATCCGATCGTGCGGAACGCCCGCGCGTACACGTCGAGCTTGCCCTTCCCTTCGCCGTAGACCACGTCCATTTTCGCCTTCGGCTGGTCGCCGGTGCGGCGATGCGGCTTGAGCGCGGTGTCCCACGACCATGACGCGTTGCTGTAGTCCCCCTGGCACGTCTCCTGGCGCGATTCCGGCATCTGCACCCAATCGGCCAGCGGCTTGAATTGGTCCGGATCGGAGCCCACCATCAGGCACACGATCTGATAGGCGCGCTGCCAATCGAGGCCGTGCTCGTCATAGAAGGCAAGCATGTTTCCCTGGCGCTCGTTGCGCTCCGCGCTCAGGAACCAGCCTTTCGCCGCCTCGATGAGCACGTGATACGAAAGCCTGCTTCCCAGCTTGAGCATGGTCACGCTCGCGTAAGCGTCGGCGGCGTCCTCCTCGCGGCCGAGCACCGGCAGCCCCATTTCGGTGACCAGCGTATGGGCGGTCTCGTGCAGCACCACGAACAGCATGTTCCCGGCGATGAACTCGACCGTTTCCATCCGTTTCCGGTGCGACGCGTCCTTCAGGCGCGCGTGACCGCCCATGTCGGTCGCCGCCTCATCCATCCCGGGCTGCGCGGGCGGCGGCGCGTGCGGCTGAGGCGTCTGCGCCAACCCCGGTCCTGCGCCCAGCAGGGCGACGCAGGCCAGAACGGCGAGCGACGGCCAAACGGAGCGTGCCCCCTCGACTTGATAGGCCATGTGGAGAACCTCGCGACATCGTCGCCCGTCTTCGGGCACCGCGTCAGGCGATATGAACCGCATCGCCTGGACCGGCTGAACATAGGCACGAACAAGGATCAGCCATCTTCATTTTCAGATCGCTCGATATCAACAGGTCGTTACCTCGACACGCGCGACAGCAGCGAGCGCCGGCACCTTGCGCATGCGCTGCGAGGGCGGCGATCCCGATCTTCGCGAACATCATCCTACTCCCGTGATTGGCGTCTCGTCGCGTCGAGAAGACCAGGACGCGCAGTTTTTATTCCCAGTGCATCAACATGTTTGTTTGATCCCGCGACACGACGCGATGCGGTGCGCTCGGAATAAAGGCCGCCCGCTCCTAGTCTTTTCATCACGAACCAACGATCATCAAACGGAGAAGGACAATGTTCACCACATTCAGGACAGTCGCGCTCGTCGCGCTTTTCGCCGGCTCGGCCTCGGCGGCATTGGCGCACGAACAGAGCGGCCAATCGGGACGTCATGCACGTGTTCTTGCGCACCAATCCGATGCTCGCGTCTCGGCGCCGCCGCGCATGATCGAAATCCGGCCCGGCCTGTTCGTCGGGAGCTATCAGTGCGTCTATGCCGGCGGGCGGTCCTGCGACTCGGGCATCTGATTGCTATTCCTTGCTGCCGAGCGCGACGATGAGCCGGCGGCGAGCGCGCGCGAGGCGCGACATGACGGTGCCGACCGGCACGTCGGTCACCCGGGCGATCTCGCGATAGTCGAGCCCGTGAATGTCGCGCAGCACCAGGGTCTCGCGAAACG
>DASPZC010000303.1:0-6427 GCA_035636455.1 Xanthobacteraceae bacterium | reverse complement strand
CGCCGCAGCGCAAAATCGTCCCGCAGGTGACTCGACGCGCCGGTCCAGGTCACAGCGCCGCGCTCGAGCACCACGGTGCGATCGGACAGCGCCAGCGCGAGATCGAGGTGATGGTCGACGATGACGATCGCGATTTCGTGGCGCAGCCGGTCGAACGCCTCGAACAGTTCCTCGATGACGGAGGGCGACAGGCCTTCGAACGGCTCGTCGAGCAGCAGCACCCGCACGTCGCCGGCGAGCGCGCGGGCCACCGCGACCATCTGCTGCTCGCCGCCGGAGAGATAGTCGGCGGCGCTGCGCCACCGCGCCTTGAGCTGCGGGAACACCGTCATGATGCGCTCGTCGTCCCAGCGGGCGCCGAGGCCGGTCATCCGCTTGAGCCGCCCGAGCGCGAGATTGTCGGCAACCGTCATGCCGGCGAACAGCGCCCGCCCCTGCGGCACGTAGCCGATGCCGCGCCGCGCGATGTGGGCGGACGCCAGGCCGCCGATGTCCTCGCCGCCGAGCCTGATCGCGCCCGACCGGGGCGGGGCGATGCCGACCAGCGTCTTGAGCAGGGTCGACTTGCCGGCGCCGTTGCGGCCGAGCAGCGCCACAATCTCGTGCGCGCGCACCTCGAGCGACACCTCATTGAGGATGTGGCTCTTGCCGTAGAACGTGTCGACCTTGTCCATCGTCAGCAGCGCATTTGCCTCTGCCGCCGAGGGGCGCGGCTTCGCCGCCACCACGGCGGCGCCGGAGCCGATGTAGATCGCGTGCACCTTCTCGTTGGTGCGCGCCGCCTCGACGTCGCCGTCGAGGAGCACCTCGCCCTCGTTCATCACCGTGACCCGATCGGCGATCTGAAAAACCCGGTCGATATCGTGCTCGACCAGCAGGATCGGAATATGCGCGGAAATGTCCTTGACCAGCGCGGCGATGCGATGGCGCTCGGCGGCGGCAAGCCCGGCGAGCGGCTCGTCGAGCAGCAGGACGCGCGGGCAGGCCGCGAGCGCGAGCCCCATGTCGAGCACCCGCTGGCCGCCGTAGGAGAGCGAGGCCGCCTCCGCGCGCTCGATGCCGGACAGGCCGAGATAGGCGAGGCACTCGGCGGTCTCGGAATTGACGTCGGCGAGCGCGGCGGCGCCGGTCCACACGGCAAAGCGCTCGCGGTGGCGGGCCTGCACGGCGAGCCGCACGTTCTCCTCGACCGACAGCCCGCCGAACAGGTTCGTGATCTGGAACGAGCGGCCGATGCCGGCGCGGGTGATGTCCTCGGGCTTGAGGCCGGCGATCGATCGGCCGTCGAGCAGGATCGAGCCCTCGTCCGGCGGATAGAGGCCGGACAGGAGGTTGAAGGCGGTGGTCTTGCCGGCGCCGTTCGGACCGATCAGCGCGTGCAGCGTCCGCTCGCGCACATCGAGGTCGATGCCGTGCACGGCGCGGATGCCGCCGAAGCTCTTGAACAGCCCGCGGGCGACCAGCACCGGGCCGGTGCCGCCGGATTCGCGCAACAGCGTCGTCGGCAGCGGCAGGCCGGCGGCGATCTCGCGCGCCGCCATGGCGGCCGCCTCGATCACCCGCGCGCGCCACGGCGCGATGAGCCGTTCGGCCACGCCGACCAGGCCGGTCGGCGAGAACACGATGAAGCCCATGAACAGCAGACCGAACAGCAGCAGCCAGTGCGGTGTCCAGATCGACAGGAACTCGCGGAACAGGATGAAGAACAGCGCGCCGAGCGCCGGGCCGAGGAAGCTGCGCATGCCGCCGATCACCACCATCGCCAGCAGCTCGCCGGAAAACTGCACCGACAGCGGGTCGGCCGAGGCGAAGCGGTGATTGAACACCGAGAGCGTGCCGGCAATCGCCGTGACGGTAGCCGACGCGGAGAACGCGAGCAGCTTGTAGCGGTCGGTCGCATAACCGATGAACCGGGCGCGTTGCTCGTTCTCGCGCACGGCGATCAGCACGCTGCCGACCGGCGAACGGTGGAATCGCCACAGCAGACAGATGACGCCGAAGCCGATGGCCGCGACGGTCCAATAGTAGGTCCACGGTCCGGACAGATCGATCGAGAGCAGCAGAGGCCGCACCACGCCGCCGAGGCCGCTCTCGCCGCCGGTGAACGCGGTCCAGCGGAACGCGATGGCGTAGAGCATCGCCGTCAGCGCCAAGGTGAGCAGGGAAAAATAGACGCCGCGCCGCCGCAGGATGAGGAAGCCGGCGACGGTCGCGACGATCGCCACGAACGCGACGGAGAACAGGGCCGGCAGCACGATCTCGCCGGGAAACCAGTGCCGCTGCGACAGCGCCGCCGCATAGGCGCCGAGGCCGAAGAAGGCGCCGTGGCCGAACGACACGAGGCCGGTGTTGCCGACCAGGATGTTGAGGCCCATGCAGGCGACGGCGAAGATCACCAGGTCGGTCGCGGTGGTCAGCGTCAGTCCGGCGGCGCCGAGCGCAAACGGCAAAATGAGAAACGCGCCGGCGGCAACGAGGAGAGACGCGGGCCCGTGCTTCATCGGTCTACTCGAATTTCTGGATGCGCTCGCCCAGGAGGCCGCGCGGACGGAACAGCAGGACCAGCACCATCAGCAGGTACATCGAGGCCTCGCCGGCCGGCGGGTAGAAATAGATGGTGAGCCCGCGCACGACCCCGACCAGCAGCGCCGCGGCGACGACCCCCCAGAACGAGCCGAGCCCGCCGATCACCACCACCACGAAGGCGGCGGTGAGGATTTCCGCCCCCATGGCCGGATGCACGGCCACGATCGGCGCGAGCAGCACGCCGGCAAGCCCGGCAAGGCCGACGCCCAGCGCGGCGATCGCCATCATGTAGGGCTCGAGCGAAATGCCGAGCGCGCCGACCATCTCCGGATTCTGCACCCCGGCGCGCACGACGCGGCCGAACGGCGTGCGATGGATCAGGAACCAGGTCGACGCGACCGCGGCGGCGGCGACACAGAGCATCATCAGCCGGTATTTCGAGTAGATGAACTCGCCGACGATGATCTGGCCGCGCAGCGCCGGCGGCAGCGCATAGGCCACGGGCGGCGCGCCGAAGATCATCCGCAGCAACTGCTCGGCGACCATCGCCAGCCCGAAGGTGAGCAGCAGGGAGAGGATCGGGTCGGAGCGGTAGAAGCGGCGGAACAGCAGGCGCTCGATGACGATGCCGATTGTGCCGACGAGGGCCGGCGCCAGGACGAAGCTGCCGCCGAACCCGACGTAGTCGGTGAGCACGACGGTGAGATAGGCGCCGGTGGCGTAGAACGCCCCGTGCGCGAGGTTGACGATGCCGCCCAGGCTGAAGATCAGCGACAGCCCGAGCGCGATCAGCAGATAATAGACGCCGACGAGAACGCCGTTGAGCACCTGCTCGATGATGAAGACGAGTTCCATGGATGGTTTCGGTTAACGGCGAGCGGCGAATGGCGAATAGCGAGTAGCAAATTGAACGAAAACCTCATCCTGAGGAGCGCGCCGCAGGCGCGCGTCTCGAAGGATGGATGAAGGGCGCGTATGCTTCCATCCTTCGAGACGGCCCGCTACGCGGGCCTCCTCAGGATGAGGGTGGCGCTATTCGCTACTAGCTATTCGCCACTCGTTCTTCGCTCATCACGCCGCCATGCTGCAGGCGTTCTCCTCCTTGGTGGGCGCGATGATCTCGAGGTTCTCGCTCAGCTCCGGGACCGCGCCGAGGTCGTGGTAGATGTCCCACTGATCCTTCATCTCGTTCGGCTCCTTGGCGCGGACCGCGTACATTTCCATCATCATCTGATGGTCCCAGTCGCGGAAATAGGCGGGCCGCCGCTTCATCACGTCGAACTTGGCACCCTTCTCGAAATGCTCGACGAGCTTGGCCGAGTCGGTCGACTTCAGCTCGGTCATCGACTGGGCAACCAGCTTGAGCGCGTTGTAGTCGCCCCAGGCCTGGTTCTCCGGCGGCTTGCCGAATTTTTTGGTGAAATCCGCGACGAAAGCCTTGGAGGCCGGCGTGTCGACCAGGTGGTGCCAGACCAGCGGCCAGATGCCCTTGAAGTTGCCCTTGCCGGCGCCCCAGGCGACCGCCGTGTCGAAGGCGAAGCCGACGACCGGATACTGCAGGCCGTATTCGGTATACTGCTTGAGGAAGTTGGTGATCTGATTGCCGGCGAGATTGGAGACCACGAGGTCGGGCCGCACCTGACGGATCTTCAGCAGGAACGGGGAGAAATCGCTGAGATCGGTCGGGATCAGCTCGTCGGCGGCGAATTGCCCGCCGTTGCCTTCCATGAATCGCTTGGCGACCTTCAACAAGTCGTGGCCGAAGGCGTAATCGGCCGTCAGCGAGTACCAGCGCTTGCCTCTGACCATGTTGTCGCGCAGGAGCGAGCGGCCGACCGCCTTCACGTACATCGAGTTCGCGCCTTCGATGTGGAACATGAACTTGTTGCAGTCGGAACCGCGCAGCGCGTCCGAATTGCAGCCGGTGTTGATGAAGACGGTGCGCGTGCGCTTGGCCACCTGCGCGATGGCGAGACCGGAGGCCGACGAAATCTCGCCGATGAGCATCGCGACCTTGTCGCGCTCGATCAGGCGCTCGGCCTTGGCGGAAGCGGTCTGCGGATTGACCGAATCCTCCATGATCATGTCGAGCTTGCGGCCCATGATGCCGCCGGCGGCGTTGATCTCCTCGGCGGCGAGCCGGACCGCGAGCTGCGCATATTCGCCGAGCGTGCCGAGAAAGCCGGTCACCGGCGTCAGGTGGCCGATGCGGATCGCTTCGGCCTGTGCCCGCACGATCGCCGGCATGCCGATGCCGGCGGCAAGCGCCGAGCCGGCGGCGCCCTTGAGCAGGGACCGCCGCGACACGTGCGTGTGGTTGATCATATGGATGTCCTCCCGT
Source organism: Xanthobacteraceae bacterium (assembly GCA_035636455.1). Lineage (GTDB taxonomy): Bacteria > Pseudomonadota > Alphaproteobacteria > Rhizobiales > Xanthobacteraceae > AP-16. Next base: position 1,560 of record DASPZC010000303.1, on the reverse strand, counting down.
CATCTGCGGCGGCGCGCTTGCCGCTCTGTTGGCTCGACGTTACGGTCGCGCGGCGAAACAGGATTGTCCAGACGCAATTTTTGAGGGAGCGCCCATGGATCTCGGCATCAGGAACCTGCGCGTGCTGGTGACGGCGGGCGCCGGCGGCATCGGCCGCGAGGTGGCCCGCGCGTTCGTCGCCGAGGGCGCGAAGGTGCACGTGTGCGATGTCGATCAGAGCGCGCTGCGGGCGCTCGCCAAGAGCGATGCAAAAATCACCCGCACCCGCGCCGACGTCGCCGACCGCCGGCAGGTGGCGCGCCTGTTCAAGGACACGCTCGCCGCGCTCGGCGGGCTCGACGTGCTCGTCAACAATGCCGGCATCGCCGGGCCGACCGGGCGCGTCGAGGACATCGCGCCGGAAGACTGGGACCAGTGCCTCGCGGTCAACATCACGGGCCAGTTCAACTGCGCGCGGCTCGCGGTGCCGCATCTGCGCAAGAGCAAGAACCCGTCGATCGTCAACCTGTCGTCGGCCGCGGGCCGTCTCGGCTTTCCGCTGCGTACGCCCTATTCGGCGTCGAAATGGGCGGTGGTCGGCTTCACCAAATCGCTGGCGATCGAGCTGGGCGGCGCCGGCATCCGGGTCAACGCCATCCAGCCCGGCATCGTCGAAGGCGAGCGCATCCGCCGGGTGTTCGAGAGCAAGGCCAAGGCGCACGGCATCGCCTACGAGGCGATGCGGGCGGAGGCCCTGTCCTTCGTCTCCATGAGGACCACGGTGACCCCGCAGCAGCTCGCCGACGCCGTCCTGTTCATCTGCAGCCCGCGCGGGCGCACCATCTCGGGCCAGGCGATCTCGATCTGCGGCGATACGCAGATTCTGCCTTAATCCCTCCCGGGGAGGGTGGCGCCGTCCTCGCCTGCGCGAGGACAGGCTCCGCGGCGCCGGGTGGGGTCCTCTCGGCAGGCGCTGAGCGTGGGGGATGCGGCCCGCGGCGCGGCCGACCGAGCCGCAGCCTCGCCAAACCATTTGAAAAGCCTAGGTAAATTCATTTCGCCGGGGGCGATTGAACCTGCCGGGTCGGTGCCGCGACCAATGTGCATCACCGCGCACACGCGCCACCTCGAACATCCGGAAGGACTGCCATGACCACCAGGATCACCAAGACCGCTGCGGGCCTGCTGGCCGCCGCGACCGTCGCTACGAGCATGACCGTCTTCACCAGCGAAGCCCAGGCGAAGCACTGGGGCTGGGGTTGGGGCGGCGTCGGCCTCGGGATCGCCGCCGGCACTGTGCTCGGCGCAGCCGCTGCCTCCGCCTACGACGGCCCCTACTACCGCTGCCGCCCGGTCGACCTCTACGACAAGTTCGGCAACTACGTCCGCACCGTGCGGCGCTGCTGGTAACAAAGGCTCTCGGCTTCGATCGGCGCGTCCGCCCCCCTTCCACCCCCGCGCCGATCTAAAGACCCGCCCGAACCGTCCCCGTTCGGGCGGGTCGCCTTTTTACAGGCGGGTCGCCTTTTTACCTCTCCCCGCTTGCGGGGAGAGGTCGACGCGCGAAGCGCGTCGGGTGAG
>DASPZC010000302.1:0-6990 GCA_035636455.1 Xanthobacteraceae bacterium | reverse complement strand
CTACACCGGCAGCGCGGACGACATGGCGGCCGATACCGCCGCCCTCGCGGCAATCGGCGTCAGCCACGTGGCGCTGCGGCTCGGCGGCGACACCGTCAAGGCGTCGCTCGAGCGCATCGAGCGGTTCGGCGCCGAGGTGATCGGGAAGCGGGCGTGACGGCGCCTGGTTTGCCGGGCAGCGATCGGCCTCCACCCAATATTTTCTCCCGCACGGAACTTCCGGCGTGGCGCGCTCCGCCGTTGCGTGCCTAACTAACTGCCTGCTGCAATCGCGTCGTTCGCTGGCGCAAGGCCGGCGCAAACGCCTTGGTCGTCAAGCGAACATTTTTGAGGTGGGGCGATACATGGCGCAATCCAATCGGAAAGCGCTCTAAGGCCTGATGTAGCTCCAGCCCTGCTCCTGCAGCTCCATCAGGCGCACGACGCCGGCGGCAACCACCTTCGATCGAGGCAGCAGCACGATCTTCTTGCCCTCGGCTTTCTCCATGTTCTCGATCGTATTGCCGCAGGCCGTGAAGGTGACGTCGGCCAGGCTCTCGCGCACCGACTTCACGCGGTCCTTCACCGGTGAGGTGTCGTCGCGCAGCATGTGAAGGCCGGGCCCATAAGCGACGAGCTCGATCTCGATTTCCTGCCCCATTCCGGTGAAGTGCCGAGCGACGTTGACCGCATTGTTGAGGGCGAGCGTCATCACGGCCGGATTGCTTTCGCTGACCTGGATCGCGAGACGATGGATATTCTTGCCTTCGTCGGCCTGCGCAGCGCCCATCGAAAGCAGGGCAGCGGAGCCGGCCGCGGACGACGCAAATCGCCTTCGGGTCACTTTCATGACGTGCTCCCGGCGGCCACGAACAGTTTCGCCGACGCCGCCTTGTGTGTTGGGCCATCAGCCGGGCTCTTTCGACTTGATGCAAATCAAAGCCATCGCCCGGAAATGGACCAAGGGTGTCCTCACTTCACCCATCCCACGGGAGCCCGGAAGTGTCCACCCTTTCCCTACGCGACAAGGCATGGTCGCCTTACGGCGCCGGCATCGTCATCGGCCCTGCTGCAGATCTCCGCCTTTCTCATCATCGCGACCGCACTCGCCTCGCTATTCTGCTGGCCTTCCCGCAGATCATGCTCCTGATCCCTCAGGGCATGATCAAATAGCCGCTCAGGCTCGCCGGCCGCCGTGCTACGGTAGGCGGTCGAATTCGTGATCCGGATCAAAGATGATCGCGCGCCCAACAGGGATGCGGGACTGGCTTCCGGCCGGCCTCGTCGCGATCGGGCGCTGCGGCAGCAAATGGCGGAGAAAAAGATCATGCTCAAGCGGCTGACATTGCTGTGCGCGTCCGTTCTGCTGCTGGCCGCGGGCCTCGCGGCGCCGGCGAACGCCGAGGTCAGCGAGCTTCGCATCGGCAAGCAGTATGGGCTGCCCTACCTTCAGCTCATCATCATCGAAGAGCAGAAGCTGATCGAAAAGCACGCGCAGCGCGCGGGCCTGGGCGGGCTTACGGTCGTGTGGGCGACGATGGGCGGGCCGGCGGCGCTCAACGACGGCCTCATCTCCGGCAGCATCGATCTCGCCGCCATCGGCCTCTCCAATCTCGTCACGCTGTGGGACAAGACGCGCGGCACCGCGCGCATTCGCGCCATCGCCGGCATGAACGCGATGCCGCTGATCCTGCTGACGCGCGATCCCAACATCAGGAGTCTGAAGGACTACACCGAGAAGGATCGCATCGCGGTGCCGTCGGTCAAGATTTCCATGCAGGCGATCCTGCTGGAGATGGCGGCCGCCCGCGCGTTCGGCCGCGAGAACTGGGAGAAGCTCGACCCGCTCACCGTGTCGATGGGACACCCGGACGCCGTGGCCGCCCTGTCGTCGGGCGGCGAGATCGCCAGCCATTTCTCCTCGGCACCGTTCCAGTACCGCCAGCTCAAGCAGCCCGGCTACCGCCAGGTTCTCAGCTCTTACGACATCGTCGGGCCGCACTCGGTGAGCGCGCTGTCGATGACGACGAAATTCCATGACGGCAATGCGAAGACCGTCCAGGCCCTGCTCGACGCGCTCAAGGAGGCCACGGCATGGATCAGGGACAACAAGAAGGCCGCGGCGGAAACCTACCTGCGGGTGACCAGGGACAGGAGCCCGCTCGAGGAGGTGGTGGAGATCCTGAGCGATCCCGCCATCATCATCACGCTCGAGCCGATGGGCGCCGACAAGATCAGCAAATTCATGGCCGTCTCCGGGCGCGTGAAGGCGAGGCCCGACGACTGGAGGGATTACTACTTCGGCAACATCGATGGGTTGAAGGGGAATTGATTATCACTGCCGGTGTTTGCGCCCCGGATATTCGATCACGTCGCAGAATTCGCACCGCTCTCCTCGATTTCCTCGGTGATGAGGTCGCCGCGCGGGGTGACGAGCTCCTGGCCGACGCGGGCGCGCGCCACCGCATGGATGCGCTCGGCGACGCGCGGCTCGCGCGTCATCAGCGCGTGCAGGTCGTGCGCGTCGAGCACGAGCAGGTTGGTGCGCGCGGTCGCGGTGACGCTCGCCGAGCGGCGCGCCCGGCGCAGCACCGCGACTTCGCCGAAGAAATGGCCGGCGTCGAGCCGCACCCGCTTGTCCGCAAGCTCGATCTCGACCTCGCCGGCGGCGATGAAATACATCGAATGCGCCGGGTCGCCCCGCCGCGCGATCACGTCGCCGGGCTGCACCATGCGCGCGCGCAGCAGCCGCATGATGTCGGCGATGTCGGTCGCGCCGAGGCCGGCGAACAGCGGCACCCGCGCCACCATCTCCCAGGTGACGATGAACTCGCGGCGATGCACCTGATCGGCGAAGGCGGTGGCGACGATGCCGACGGGGAGCGCGATCATGATCAGGCCGGCGAAGATGGTGACGGCGCCGATGACCCGGCCGAGCGGCGTCAGCGGCACGAGGTCGCCGTAGCCGATCGTGCCGAGCGTCACGATCGCCCACCACATGGCGTCCGGGATGGTGCCGAATTTGTCCGGCTGGACCAGGCGTTCGGCGAGATGTATGGCGGCGCCCGCCACCAGCGTGGTCCCAGCCAGGATCACCAGGCAGCTCGCGAGCGCGCGCCGCTCCGCGTAGAGCGCTTCCAGCAGCGAGCGCATGCCGGGCGAATAGCGCGCCAGCTTGAGGAAGCGGATGATGCGGAACACCAGGATGACGCGCAGATCCGCCGGAACCACGAAGGCGAACCAGAACGGGATGACCGCGAGGAGATCGATCAGGCCGGCCGGGCTGGCGACATAGCGCCACCGCGCCGTCCACTCGCCGCGGTCGCGGTGCAGCCCGTGCTCGCCGGCGACCCAGATGCGCAGGCCGTATTCGAGGGTGAACACCACGAGCGAGACGATCTCGATCGCCGTGAACCAGGCGGCGTAGCGTGCGTGCAGCGCGGGGACCGATTCGAGCGTGACGGCGGCAAGATTGACGACGATGAGCAGCACGATCAGCCGGCCGACCAGGCGGCCCGCGGGGTCGCCCACCACGCCCTGCTCGAGGATCTCGTAGAGCCGCCGCCTGATCTCGGTTAGCCGCGCGCGCTGCCGCATCGATCAGCCTCGGCCGAACTTTTGGAGGGTGGGCACAGGCGTGAAGCCTCGTGCCCGCGTCACCCGCGTGGGCTTCGCTCCGCTCAGCCCACCCTACAAATGCGCAAACCTATCCCTTGATGCGGCCCTTGCTGCGCAGGACATCGAGGGCCTCGCGCGCCCGCGTGCTCCCGTAGTCGGCAGCCTTTGCGTACCACCGGGCGGCCGCTTCATAATCGCGCTTCTGTCCGGCCCGGCCGGTTTCGTACCAGTAGCCGATATTGAACGCCGCACCGGCGTGTTTTTGCTCCGCCGCCAGATAGTACAGCCTGAGCGCCTCTCGCTCGTCGTGGCGCACGCCGCGTCCGTCCGCATACATGTCGCCGAGATTTTTTTGCGCCTTGGCGAAGTTTTGGGCGGCGGCCTTTTCGTACCACATGACGGCGACGAAATCGTCGCGCTCGGTGCCCTGGCCGCTGGCGTAGAGAACGCCGACGGTATTTTGCGCTTCGGCGTCTCCCTGGTCGGCGGCCTTGCGGTACCAGCTCAGCGCCTGTTCGAGACTCTGCTCCACGCCGGAGCCGTATTCGTACATCGTCGCCAGGTTGAGCTGAGCGAGCAGGTGACCCTGCTCGGCGGCTTTGCGATACCACGCCGCCGCTAGCTGCTCGCTGCGATCCGCGCCCTGTCCCTTGTCGTAGAGCCATCCGAGACCGAACTGCGCGTCCTTGTCTCCGCTCTCCGCCAGGGGCTTGGCGATGCGGAACGCCTCGGCGTAGTCCTTGCGCGAGAGGGCCGCCGTGAGGTCGGCCTTGGTCGACGCCGCGGCGCTCGTTGTTTGACCCTGGATCGCCGGCGTATCCGACTGGCTCGATGCGCCCGGCGAGGCCGCCGGCGGGAGCGCTGCCAGCTTCCGGGCAGCCGTGTCCGAGGTTGCCCGGGAGTCCGGCGCGACCGGCGTATCCGTCGCGGACGCCACCACCACCCCTTTCGGCGCAGCTGCCGCGACGGCAGGCGGCGCGGGCGCCGGGGCGTTCGCGGGAGCCGGCACCGGCGCGGGCAGCAGCATCAGGAATCCCGCCGCCAGCGTGCCCGCGACCGCAAGGGTGCCGACGCCGACGATCGCCGGCAACCGAAGTCCAGCCGGCAGCCAGGACAGGCGGTCGAGCAGGGCAGGGCGGTGGCCGGCGGCGGGAGATGCCCCCGGCGGCGCCAACAGTTCCGCGCGCGAGATCAGGCGGGTGGCGTCGACCACGATCTTCGATGCGTCGAGGCGCAGCGCCGTGGCGCCGAGCGCGTCGCTGAACGCGCGCACCGTGGCAAACCGCTCCCCCGGCTCCTTGGCGAGCGCGCGCATCAGCGCCGCGTCGATCTTCGCATCGAGGCCGCGCACCCGCGCGAGCAGGCGCCGCGGGCGCGCATGGATCTGGGCCTGCATCAGCTCGTAATCGCTGTGCGCCTCGAACGGCGGCGCGCCGCACAGCAATTCGTAGAGCACGATGGCGAGGCTGTAGAGGTCGCTGCGCTCGTCGCCCGGATCGCCGCGCAGCTGTTCCGGCGCCATGTAGGCGAGCGTTCCCACCATACTGCCGTCGCGGGTGAGGCGCTGCGATCCGCGCACGCGGGCGATGCCGAAATCCATGATCTTCAGCAGCCCGCTGTCGGTGATCATCAGGTTCGCGGGCTTGATGTCGCGGTGAATGACCCCCATCGAATGCGCGTAGGACAAGCCGTCCGCCGCCTGCGCGACGATGGCGAGGGATTCCTGGATACCGAGCGCGCCGCTTCGCTTCTTCAACAGGGTGTCGAGCGTGTCGCCGCGCACCAGCTCCATCACCATGTAGAGATTGCGTGCCTCGGGGAGCAGCGAATAGAGCGTGGTGATGTTGGGATGATTGAGCCGCGCGAGGCTCGTGGCCTCGCCGCGGAACCGCTCGACGAAATTCTTGTCGTTGAGCAGCTCGGGCCGCAGCGACTTGATGGCGACCGCACGCTCGAGCACGGTGTCGAAGGCGGCATGGACCTGGCCGATGCCGCCCTCGCCGAGCAGTTCCCTGACCTCGTATTGGCCGATCATGTCCATGTTGCCCGGCCCGGCCGTCTGCAATTGCCGCATGCCTATTGCTGCCTTGGCATCACGACCGGCGGCGGCGAATAGTTGCGGGTCGGAGGCAAAACGACCTGGCGGCGGATCGACGGATCGGGCGAGGCACGCGGCCCGGAAGGGTGCACCTCCGACTCGGCCGCGTTCATCGAACCCGCGGGAGCGGGGTCCGACGGCGTCAGCGCCAGCACGCCCAGGACCAACAGGCCCAGCCCCAGCACGGCCGCCCCCGCAACGAACGGGAGGCGCAGGCCGGGCCGCAGCCAGGACATGCGATCGAAAAGGGCGCCCCGATCGTTGCCTTCGGTGCGCGCGGGCGGCGGGCCAAGCTCGGCGCTCGCCCTCGCGGCGCGTTGCTCGCGCTCCTTGGTGCTCGATCGGCCGGCCCGGTCGTCGGCGGGCTTGGCGTGCGCGGCGGTTTCCTGCCTGCCGGGGGGCGGGGACGCGCTGCGCCTGACCGGGTCGGCCGCCTTGGCCCGATCGGCCGCGGCGGGCCTGCTGGCAAGAATCGCATCAACCGCACGGATCAAACGCTGCATATGGTGGTCGAAATCCACCCCCGGATCGACCGTCACCGCATTGATGAAGACTAATTCCTTGAGACTCGGCGGCACCTGCGCCGCGGTTGGCATCTTCCTGTTGCCGATCAGCACCGGAATGATGGAAACGCCGCCGTACAAGGCGGTTTCGATCTCGACGCGCACCGGGTCGTTCTCATCGTGGATGCGCTCCACGCTGCCTTTCGTTCCGCCGAGCCACTTCGGGCCGACGATCGCCAACAGGACTGTGGTCTTGAGCAGCGTCTGATTGAGGTACTGGCGAAAATCGGTTCCGGCCGGGATGTTGTCGATATCGATGAAAACGGAATCCTTGCCGTAATGCGCGATGAGCCGGTCAAAGATGCGTCCGGTAATGGCCTGGGAGTCGGCGCGGCGGTATGAAATGCAGATCTTTGCCATCAGCGACGCCCCAATCCCCTGGAATTGCAGTCGGATAAGGCATTCCGTTCGGACTGGATAGTGGCTCGCGGCGCAAAAGTACAGCGGTGTTCGCCGGCCGTTTCCCGGGGCTCGCAGGGGCCGATGCTAGCCATCGTGCCGAGCGGCCTCGTTGGGAATTGCGATCTCGCGGGTTCCGCCAGTCGCCGGATCGAGAATCTTGAGACGGCGCGTGGTCTGCCCGGCGGCCGGCTCCTCCCTTTCGATCGCGGCGTGCAGAACGCCGACCGATACATTGTCATGCCCGCCCGCCGCGAGCGCCGCCTCGATCAGCGCCTCGCACGCCTCGGTGGGCGGCAGGCGCCCTGCGATGTCGGCGATCACCGCGTCGGA
>DASPZC010000301.1:0-10370 GCA_035636455.1 Xanthobacteraceae bacterium | reverse complement strand
CCGAACACGGCGAAGTGCTTGCGCACCAAGTCGTCGACCTTGACGTAGGCGCCGATCGCCTCGTCCTGTTGGAGGTGACCGATGTTGATCGTGTCGGAGCCCGAAACGTCGAAGACGAGCCGCAGGTCGCGATGAGCGATCAGGTCGGCCGCATCCCCGATGGTGGGATATTCCTTGACGCCCCGGTCGAAGTAGGCGCCGTTGCGCCCGTCCGTCCGGATCTCGCCCAACAGGTCCAGCTGTCCGGTCGCGTGACCGCCTTGCTGCGCGTCCGCGGCGTCGGTGGAGATCTTGGTGAGCACCCCGATGACGAGCCCCTGCCCGGTCCGAATCCCGAGGAACTTTCCGACGGTCACGCGCGCATCGGGCGTCCAGGACCCGCCCGGCGGCCGCAGCCGAATGATCGCTTGCGAGCCGTTGACCGAGATGACGCGCCCGAGCGGCTCGGCCGGCGCCATCGAGGCTGGCTCGGTGTCACGGGACCGTTCGGTTGCCAATCTCGTCTCCTGGTCATGCGGCCCCCAGCGAGACAGAGACCACCGGTAAAGCGCGATCTTACGCGACCGCTCCGACCGCTCTGTTAACTCGGTTCGGCGCGGCCTCCGGATTTTTGCGGCCGCATCGTCCAGACATGATTTGTCGTTGAGGAACGGTTAAGAAAAGTGGGGCAATGCCGCCAAAACCCGAAGTCACGCGCCGTCAGGCGGAGCTGGTGCGCCTCATCGCCGGCAGCCACGCCTGGATCGGCGAACAATAGCCGGTGTCGTCACGCATCTGGTTTTCGCCGCCCGATCGGCAAGGTCGGCGCCAATGCGGCGATCGCGATCGCGCAGACGGCAAGCGGCGCGAAGGCGGCGGCGGGAATGCCGGTCAGGTCCCAGGCGAGGCCGCTCAAGGTCGGGACGATGACGGCGGTCGAGTAGCTGATGGTGAACATGCCGGCGGAGAGGCGATGGATGTCGCCCGGCGCGCTCAGGAAGGCCGGCAGCGCCAGCGTGAGCACGAAGGTGACGGTCAGCGCGAAACCGACCAGCGCGGCCGCGGCGACGATGAAGGCATCGCCGGTGAAGACGATGCCGAGAATCCCGGCGAGCACGCCGAGCCCGCTGGCGACGTGCGGCCAGCGCCGGTTCTCGACCCGCCGGGCGGCTGCGATGAGCAGGAACGACATGGGGATCTGCGCGATATTGAGCGCGGTCAGCGCCGGCGTGATCAGGTCGGAGCGGCCGGTGCTGCCGAGATACTCCGACAGGAACGCATTGGTCGTGAAATAGATGCTGTTGTTGCTGCCGAACATCAGGCCGAGCCGCCACAGCAGGGAGGAGCGCCAATCCGGCCACCAGCGCGTTGCGGCGCGCGGGGCCGTATCGCCCGGCACAGCGGGGCGCGGCGCGAGCACTGCGATCAGGAACGCGCTCGCGATGACCGGCACCGCCCACACGACGAAACCGAGCCGCCACGAGCCGACCAGCGGCAGGACGACCGGAATCGACAGCGCCACCGCAAGCGTGGCGCCGATCACATAGCCGTTGCTGTAGACCGCGGTGGCGAGGCCGATCCGGCCGGGCAGCCAGGCGCGCACGATCGGCGGCAGCGCCGGCTGCGCGATGGCGATCCCGGCGCCCATCGCGATGGTGGCCGCATAGAGCCACGCCGTGCTCGGCGCGGCGCCGCGCAGCCCGGCACCGACCCCGTCGATCACGAGACCGATCACGAGCGCGGCGACCGCCCCGAGCCGCGCGATCGCCAGCGAGCCGGGCACCGCCGCCAAGGCGAACAGCAACGAGGGCAGGCCGGTCAGGATGCCGATCTGCGTTTCGGTGAGGTGCAGGTCTGCATGGATCAGCGGAATGACCGGCGGGACCGCCAGCACGGTCACGCGCAATCCGGCGCCGGCGAGCCAGAGCAAGGCGAAGGAAATCAGCGCCCGGCGCGTGAACACGTCGACGCGTCTATGGCGCGGGAGCACGCCGCATCAGCGCGCCGGCTCGTTGCGGCGGCCGAACGCGGCCTCCATCTCGCGGCGAACCTTTACGGCGGAATCATTCGGGTCGTACGCCACGTCGTCCCATTTGAGCGGCGCGCCGAGCGCCACGTCGCGATTGACCCGCACATGTTGGGCGAGGCCGAGCGGCAATAAACCCTGCTCGAGCGACCGCTCGGCCGGCGTCTGCCGGCCCCAGACGCAAAATCCGCCCTCGCCGTCGAGCATCTCGCCGGCCTTGAGGTCGCGCTTGGCGGTGGCGACCACGTCGGAGCGGAAGCAGATCGGAACCCCGGTCGGCTCCTTGCGCAAGCTCGCGGACGCGACCGAGATGCCGAGCTCCAATCCGATCATGTGGGTCGGCCGGTAGAGCGCCGCGTAGCGGCCGCTCCGGTCCGGCAGCAGGTGATATTCGCGGAAGCAGCGCTGCGCGTAGTCGCTCTCGCCCTCGAACACCACGTAGGTGCCGAGCGCGAGGTGATGGGGGACGTCGCTGCCGTCGCGGTAGACCGAGGAGACCACCTCGGTGACGCCGGCCTTCTCCAGCGTTCCGCCGGCGCTCTGCGGCCTGCATATGTCGGCCAGCTCGAACCGGGTGGCCGGCGGAAAGCCGAGCCCGTTCGTCTGCGGCTCGAGGCCGGTCGCGTTGCAAACCGCCGTCATCTCGATCGCCGACTTGGTGCCGTCGACGAAGCTGTTGAACATTTTCGGATTGATCGAGGCGCGGTCCGTGATCTGAAGGTACTTGTCGAGAATGTCCCACACGGTGTCGGGCGTCGACTGGTGGTAGCTCGGGTGATAGCGCGTGCCCTTGCCGGCGGCCACGACCTTGAATCCGCAGGCGCGCGCCCAATCGACATGCTCGCAGATCAGCGCCGGCTGATCGCCCCAGGCGAGGCTGTACACGACGCCCGCGCTCTTCGCCTTGCGGGCGAGCAGCGGCCCGGCGACCGCGTCCGCCTCGACGTTGACCATGACGATGTGCTTGCCGTGCGCGATGGCGCTGAGCGCGAAGCGGATGCCGGTCTTGGGATCGCCGGTCGCCTCGACGATCACCTCGATATCCGGAAACCCGATCAGCGCGTCGGCGTCGGCGGTGACGTGGGTGCGCCGCGTCTTGACCGCATCGCCGAGCGACGGCGCGGCGCAGGCCTCAGGCTCCCACCCGGCGGCGGCGAGCTGGCTGCGCGCGCGCTCGACGTTGAGATCGGCAAGCCCGACGAGATGCATCCCGCGGGTGCGCCGGACCTGAGTGAGAAACATGGTGCCGAACTTGCCGGCGCCGATCAGCCCGACGGTCACCGGCCGGCCCGCGGCCTCGCGCTCGAGCAGCATGGCGTGAAGGTTCACCGCGTGCTCCTTTGCTGAAGCCGGCTTTTGATTTTGTCGCATTTCCCGCGGTGAACCGCTGCACAGTTCGCCGGGAAATGCTCTGACCGACGCCTTCACATCACACGCGGCGGTGTCGGTGACAAGCGAGGTTACTGGCAGAGCGCGCGGGTGACGTAGGATTCGAGCCGGCATTCGCCCTCGGCCGGCTGGCGTCCCGAAACCCAGACCTCCGCCGGGCAAACCTGCTCGGTCTGCATGTCGATGCTGCGTCCGCCCTTGAAACCCTTGGCGCGGCACAGGGCGGCGCTGGCGATCCGGCAGTCGGGCGCTCCGTTGCCGGCCGGCGGGCAGAACTCGCGCCCCCTAACGACGCCGGGCGGTGGCGGCAAGGGTGGGATCGGCGGGATCGCCCCGGTGGCCCCCTTGGCGACCTCGCCGGCCCGGCCGGTCATCTCGTCGACCGACTCGCGGGCGTCCTTGAAGCCCGACGCAAGCCCGGTGATCGACTGGTCGATCAGGCGGCCGAAGGCCGTGAACGGGCCGGAATCCGGCGACCGTTGCGGCGGCGCCGTGGCTGCCGGCTTGTCCGGCTCGGCCGGCTGCGGATCCTGGGCGCCGGCCGGGGCCGCGACCAGCAGCAGTCCCGCCAGCAAGACGCATAGGCCCGCTGGCGTCGGTGCAGCAAAATCTCGAACCCGGATCATCACGACGGCTCTCCGCGGTCCCGGCCGTTCGGACCGGCACGGGCAACAGAATACGCCACAATTTGACCGTCCCGTGGCCGTCGGGCGGTATTGCGGGCGGGGATGGTCAGAACAGGTAGACCGCCGCCACGATGCCGGCGACCAGCACGGCGAAGCTGATCGTGACCCAGAGGCCGAGCCGCTCCTCGATGATCGCCCGCGCGCGTGGCCCGTAACGGTTGAGCAGGAAGGCGGCCAGATAGAAGCGTGTGCCGCGCGCCACGATCGAGCACAGCACGAACATCACGACGTTGTAGCCGGCAAAGCCCGACGTGATGGTCACGATCTTGTAGGGAATCGGCGTCACGCCCTTGAGCAGGATGATCCAGGTGCCCCAGCGCGCATAGGCTTCGCGGAACGCCTCGACCTTGTCGCCGTAGCCGTAGAGCTGGATCAGCCAATGGCCGAGCGAGTCGTAGAGCACGGCGCCGATGAAATAACCGAACAGGCCGCCGGCGACCGAGGTCACGGTGCACCACGTGGCGAAGAACCAGGCCTTGTCGGGCCGGGCGAGCGCCATAGGGATGAGCATCGTGTCGGGCGGGATGGGAAAGATCGAGCTTTCCAGGAACGAAACCGCGCCCATCAGCCAGGTGGCGTGCGGTTTTCCGGCGGCGTCGATGCACCAGTCATAGAGGCGGCGGAGCATGGCCGGCTGCTTAACGGCGCAGGTCGGCAAAGTCCATCGCGGGTCAATGGCGCGATTGCCGCGGCGGCCGCGGCGCCGTCATCTCACCGGCGCTTGTGCGCGCGCCGGCTTTCCAGCGCGACCACCTTGCGGCGCGCGTCGTCGGGCGCGTCCTTGTGCATCTTCTCGGCGATGCCGAACAGGCGCTCGCGCCGCTCCATCTCGCGCCAGACGTCCTTGGGCACGACGCCGGAGGAGACCCAGAGAACCACCAGATTGTAGAGCAGGTCGGCGCTTTCGCGCACGACGGCGTCGCGGCTGCCGTGCATGGCGTCGATGATGACCTCGACCGCTTCCTCGGCGAGCTTCTTGGCCATCTTGGCGCGGCCGGCGCGCAACAGCCGAGCCGTACGCGAGGAAGACGGGTCGGCTGTCCTCGCGGCTACGACCGCATCGTAGAGGCGCTCGAGCGAATCACTCATGACGCAACAATAACGCTTTGCCGCAACGAAGAAGTTAACAGATGCCTGTCCGGCACGCCAGATTGCAGGCCGGGAGGCACCGCAACCGGCCGGCATCACTCCTCGACGATCAGCAGGCTGGCGTTTCCGCCGATCGCCGCGGTGTTGATCGTCACGACCTGCTCGGTCGAGAAGCGCCGGACGTAATTGGGGCCGCCCGCCTTCGGGCCGGTGCCCGACAGGCCGAAGCCGCCGAACGGTTGGGTGCCGACCACCGCCCCGATCATGTTGCGGTTGACATAGACGTTGCCGTTGGAAACCCGCGCGACGATCCGCTCGACCGTGGCGTCGATGCGCGAGTGGATGCCGAGCGTGAGGCCGAAGCTGCTCGCCGCGATCTCGTCGAGCAGGAGGTCGAGCTCGCCGGCCCGCCAGCGGACCACGTGCAGGATCGGTCCGAACACCTCCTCCTTCAGCTCGGCGGCGCTGTCGAGACCGACGATCGCCGGCGCCACGTAGGTGCCGGCGCGCGGCAAGGGCCGGTCGCGATCCCAGCGGAAGCGCACGCGGCCCTGCGCTTCCTTGTCGGCGACCCAGCGATCGAGCCGGGCCTTGGCGTCCGCATCGATCACCGGTCCGACATGGGTCGACGGCTCGCGCGGATCGCCAAGCTTGAGCTCGGCGGCGGCGCCCTCGATCATGTCGAGCACCTCCTCGGCCACGTCCTCCTGCACGCACAACAGCCGCGCCGAGGAGCAACGCTGGCCGGCGGAGCGGAACGCGGAGGCCATCACGTCGTCGGTCACCTGCTCGGGCAGCGCCGTGGCGTCGACGATCATGGGATTGATGCCGCCGGTCTCGGCAATGAGCGGCACGATCGGCCCGCCCCTGCCGGCCAGCGTCCGGGCGATCGCGCGGGCGACCTCGGTCGAGCCGGTGAACGCCACCCCGGCGGTCCGCCGATCGGCGGTGAGGAGCGCGCCGACCGAGCCGTCGCCCGGCACGAGATGCAGCGCGCTCGCCGGGATGCCGGCCGCATGGAGGAGGCGCACCGTCTCGGCGGCGATGAGCGGGGTCTGCTCGGCCGGCTTGGCCACGACCGCGTTGCCGGCGGCGAGCGCCGCGGCGACCTGTCCGAGGAAGATCGACATGGGAAAATTCCACGGGCTGATGCACACGAACACGCCGCGCCCGCGATAGCGCAGCTCGTTGGTTTCGCCGGTCGGCCCCGGCATCAGCTCCGGTGCGAGGGCGCCGCGCGCCTGCGCCGCGTAGAACCGGCAGAAGTCGACGGCCTCGCGGATTTCCGCCACCGCATCGTCGAGCGTCTTGCCGCCCTCGCGCTGGAGCAGCGCGATCAATCGCCCGCGCCGCGCTTCGACGAGATCGCCGGCGCGCTCGAGCGCGGCGGCGCGCTCGTCCACCGGCGTGGCCGCCCATGGGGGAAAGCCGGCCGCCGCGGCCGCCATGGCGGCGATGACGATCGCCTCGTCGCCTTCGGTGACGTGCCCGACGGGGCTGCCGTCGATCGGCGAGTGCACCGCGCGCCGCCGGCCTTCGATCGGCGCGCCGTCGATGAGCGGCGAGGCTTGCGCATCCGTCGTGTCCGCGTGGATCTCGTCGATGAGCCGTGCCAACGCGGCGCTGTCGCCGAACTCCACTCCCGCCGAGTTGCGCCGCTCCGGCGCGTAGAGGTCCGGCGGCCGGGGAATGCGTGGATGGCGCGCGCGGGCCGCCTCGCCGACCTGTGCCTGCGGGCGCGCGAGGATCTCGCTGATCGGGATGCTCGGGTCGGCCGCAACCGACACGAACGAGGAGTTGGCGCCGTTCTCCAACAGCCGCCGCACCAGATAGGCGAGGAGGTCGCGATGATCGCCGACCGGCGCGTAGACGCGGCAGGCAGCGCCGGGCTCGTCGGCCATCAGCTCGCGGTAAAGCGCTTCGCCCATCCCGTGCAGGCGCTGGAACTCGTAGCCCTCGACGCCGTTCGTCTCGGCCATCACGCTCGCGACCGTCAGCGCATTGTGGGTGCCGAACTGCGGAAACACCCGCGGACGCGCCGCCAGCAGCTTGCGGGCGCACGCGATGAAGCAAAGGTCGGTCATCGCCTTGCGGGTGAACACCGGGTAATCGGCGAGCCCGCGCTCCTGCGCCCGCTTGATCTCGGTGTCCCAATAGGCGCCCTTGACGAGGCGCACCATCACGCGGGCGTCGAGCGCCGACGCAGCGGCGATGATCCAATCGATCACCTGCGGCGCGCGCTTCTGATAGGCCTGCACCGCGAGGCCGAATCCGCTCCAGCCGCGCAGCGACGGATCGGCGAGCGCGGCGCCGATCACTTCGAGCGACAGCTCCAGCCGGTCGGCCTCCTCGGCGTCGACGGTCAGATTGAGGTCGTGAGCTTTCGCCCCGCGGGCAAGCTCGATCAGGCGTGGCGTCAGCTCGGCGAGCACGCGATCGCGCGAGAGCGGCTCGTAGCGCGGATGCAGCGCGGAGAGTTTGACCGAAATGCCCGGGCGCGCGGGCAGCGCGCCGCCCTCCGCGCTGGCGCCGATCGCCGCGATCGCGTGCGCGTAGGCGTCGAAGTAGCGCGCGGCGTCAGCCGCGGTGCGGGCACCCTCGCCCAGCATGTCGAACGAATAGCGGAACTCGGGCCTGTGTGACGCCCGCGCCAGCGCCTCCTCGATGGTCTGGCCGAGCACGAAATGCGAGCCGAGGAGCCGCATGGCCCGGCGGGTCGCGGCGCGCAGCGCCGGCAGGCCGAGGCGCTTCGCCAGGCTCTCGATGATGCCTTGCGGCGTCTCGCCCGGATGGATGATGCGGGCGCTGATGCCGAGCGCCCACGCCGACGCCGAGACCAGGATGGCGTCCGACTTCACGTCGTGGTGCGCCCAGTCGCCGGCCGCGAGCTTGTCCTCGATCAGCCGCTCGGCGGTGGCGGCGTCGGGGACCCGCAGCAGCGCCTCGGCGAGTACCATCAGGGCAAGGCCCTCCTGAGTGGAGAGCGAATATTCGTGCAGAAAATCCTCGATACCGCCGAGGCCGCGCGCGCGCGTCCGGATCGCCTCGACGAGCGTCGCGGCGCGCGCGTCGATGCGGGCGTCGACCGCCGGATCCGGAGCGGCCTCGGCCAGCAGCCGGG
Organism: Xanthobacteraceae bacterium; assembly: GCA_035636455.1. Classification (GTDB taxonomy): domain Bacteria; phylum Pseudomonadota; class Alphaproteobacteria; order Rhizobiales; family Xanthobacteraceae; genus AP-16. The sequence continues at coordinate 2,080 of DASPZC010000301.1, read as the reverse complement.
CCGCGATCTCTTCGTCGGCGGGCGCGTAAGGCGCCGCAAACACCGGCAGGACGGACGCTGCCGGGGCGGAACGCCGAAGCGCATCCGCGCTCATTCGAGGCCTCCTGGCAGCCGATGCGGAATCAACCGCATCAGCTTAGCAACGGCGAGCCGGAAACGGCTCGCGTATTTGGACAAGGCCGCCGATGCGGCATCCTGCCACGCGCCCGCCGCCGGCCCACGACGGCCGGGAATAAAGCATGTGTGCCGGAATGGCTTGTTTGTCGACCGTAATGGCGGCATGGTCTTTGCCTCGCAAGCGCATGTTCCGGCGAAGTGGATACCGGTTCGCCGACAAGAACATGCGCCACGCAAAGACGCCGGGCCGTGTCGGAGAGGAGGGGATCGATGGGCTTGTTTGACGCTTCGCGGCGCGGCCGAGCCGGGCTTGCGCTCATGGCGGCTGCGGTCGCGGCCGTGCTGGCGGGCGGCCCTGCCGGCGCCCAGACGCACATCAGGTTCACGCTCGACTGGAAGTTCGAAGGCCCGGCGGCGCCCTTCGTGGTCGCCATCGACAAGGGCTACTACAAGGCCGAGGGACTCGACGTGACCATCGACACGGCGGCCGGCTCGCTCGAGCCGATCAACCGGATCGCCGCCGGCACCTACGACATGGGCTTCGGCGACATCAATTCGCTGATCAAGTTCCGCGACCAGAACCCGGCCGCGCCGATCAAGGCGGTGTTCATGGTCTACAACAAGCCGGCGTTCTCCATCGTCGGCCGCAAGAGCCGCGGCGTCGTCAAGCCGAAGGACCTCGAAGGCAAGAAGCTCGGCGCGCCGCCGGCCGACGGCGCCTACGCGCAGTGGCCGATCTTCGTCAACGCCAACGACATCGACGCCGCGAAGGTCACGATCGTGAGCGTCGGGTTTCCGGTGCGCGAGCCGATGCTGGCGTCCGGCGAGGTCGACGCCATCTCCGGATTCTCGTTCTCCTCCTACATCAACCTCAAGGACCGCGGCGTGCCGGCCGACGACATCAGCGTGCTGCTGATGGCCGATCACGGCGTCAACCTTTACGGCAATGCCATCCTGGTCAATCCGAAGTTCGCCGAGGAAAAGCCCGAGATCGTCAAGGCGTTCCTGCGCGCGTTCCTCAGGGGCATCAAGGAAACGGCGCGCAGCCCGGGCACGGCGGTCGAATCGGTGGTCAAGCGCAATGACGTCGCCAAGAAGGACGTCGAGCTGGAGCGCCTCAACATCGCCCTCAAGGAAAACATCATCACCCCGGAGGTGCAGGCGAACGGGTACGGCACCGTCGACCCCGCGCGCTTCGACAAGGCGATCGACCAGATCGGGCTGACCTACACCTACAAGGCCAAGCCCAAGTCGGGCGACATATTCGACACCTCGTTCCTGCCGGACGCCGCCGAGCGAAAGGTCGATTGACGGCGCGGGAGCGCCGCATTGCCCGCCTTCGTCGCCCTCGACGACGTCAGCCATTCCTACGGCGGCAGACAAGGCGCGCCGGCGGTCGACCGGCTGTCGCTGGCCATCGAGCGCGGTGAATTCGCCGCCGTGGTCGGGCCGTCCGGCTGCGGCAAGTCGACCCTGATGAAGCTTGCCACCGGATTGCAGTTCCCGTTCCGCGGAACGATCCGGGTCGCCGGCGACCTGGTGCGCGCGCCGGTCAAGATCGCCGGCATCGCGTTTCAGGCGCCCACTTTGCTGCCGTGGCGCACCACGCTGGAAAATCTGCTCCTTCCGCTCGAGATCGTGCGGCCCCATCGCAACGAGATGCGCCGCCGCAAGGCCGAGTACGTCGCCCGCGCCGAGGCGCTGCTCGCCTCGGTCGGTCTCGGCGGCCACGGCGCGGATTTTCCATGGCAGCTCTCGGGCGGCATGCAGCAGCGGGCGTCGCTGTGCCGCGCGCTGATCCACGAGCCCGCGCTGCTCATGCTCGATGAGCCGTTCGCGGCGCTCGACGCCTTCACGCGCGAGGAGCTGTGGTGCGTGATCCGCGATCTGCACGCGGCGCGCGGCATCACGGTGATCCTGGTGACGCATGATCTGCGCGAGGCGGTGTTTCTTGCCGACCGCG
>DASPZC010000300.1:0-3320 GCA_035636455.1 Xanthobacteraceae bacterium | reverse complement strand
TCCCCAGCCTGCAGCAACCGCCCGTCGGCTGTCGCGTCGCGCATATCGGCGAGGACCCGGCGTTCCTGCGCTACCCGATGCGAAGCTTTCCGGCGGATCTTTCGATCACCGCGGAGGCCGCCACTGCGCTTGATCGGCTCGAGGCCGCGCTCGCCGAACCCGACGCCGACGGCGACGCACGGATTGCCGCGCGCCGCGCCGAGCTTGCCAAACGCAATGCGGCGCGCCGCGCAAAGCTTGCGGAAAAGTCCGCGCCCGCGAACGGCCGCATCTCGCCGGAGTTCTTGAGCCGCGCGATCGGCGAGGCGGTGGGCGAGGATGCGATCATCTTCAACGAATACCCGCTGCAGCTCGATCATTGCGCGCGCACAAAACCCGGCACGTTCTTCGGGCTGAGCCCGGCCGGCGGCCTCGGCTGGGGGCTCGGTGCCGCGCTCGGCGCCAAGCTCGCGGCGCCCGAGCGCCTGGTGGTCGCGACGATCGGCGACGGCGCGTATCTCTTCGCCAATCCGACCGTGTGCCATTGGGTGTCCGACGCGCATCGCATCCCGGTGCTCACGGTCATCTTCAACAACAGCCGCTACGGCGCGGTGCGCCGCGCGACGCTCTCCATGTTCAAGGACGGCGCCGCCGGCGAGGACGACGGGCGCTTCCTCGCCGACATCGAAGCGAGCCCCGCCTACGACGCGCTGGTGCGCGCCCAGGGTGGTTTTGCCGAGCGCGTCGAGGCGCCGGAGGAACTGCCGGCCGCGCTCACGCGCGCCCGCGCCGTGGTCGAGGACGGCCGGCAGGCGCTCCTCAACGTAGTGTGTCCGTATTGAGCGGCGATGCGCCGTTATCCGAGCATCAAGCCTGTCGAACAAGTTCAGCAAAACCGGAGAAGCCTCATGCGAATCGACGCGTACACGCATTTCATCCCGGAAAAATTCTTCGCTAAGATGCTGGAGATCGCCGGCGACCACAAGGACATCGGCAAGCGCGTGCGCGAGGTCCCGTGCATCCACGATATCGACGAGCGCCTGAAGGTCGTCGACCAGTTCAAGGACTATGCCCAGATCATCTCCTATCCGATGCCGCCGCTCGAGCGCATCGCCAAGCCGGAGCAGATCGAGGACCTCACGCGGCTGCTCAACGACGGCTATGCCGAGATCGTCGCCAAGCGGTCGGACCGGTTCCCCGGCTTCGTCGCCCAGGCCGCCCTCTCGGCGCCGGACGGCGGGGTGCGCGAGGCGGAGCGCGCGATCAACCAGCTCGGCGCGGCCGGCGTGCAGATCTACACCAACGTCAACGGCAAGCCGCTCGACCGGCCGGAATTCGAGCCGTTCTTCGCCACCATGGCGAAGCTCGGCAAGCCGATCTGGGTGCACCCCGCCCGCGCGGCCAATCACCCGGATTATCTCGACGAGAAGCGCTCGCTCTACGAGATCTGGTGGACCTTCGGCTGGTCGTACGAGACCGCGGCCTTCATGGCCCGCATGGTGTTCTCGAAGACGCTCGACAAGTATCCGGGGCTCAAGCTCATCGTGCACCATTTCGGCGGCATCGTGCCGATGCTGGAAGGCCGCATCGGGCCCGGGCAGGACCAGCTCGGCGCGCGCACCTCGGACGAGGACCTGGGCGCGCTGCGGCGCAGCCTGAAGAAGCGGCCGCTCGATTATTTCAAGCAGGATTTCTACCCCGACACCGCGGTGTTCGGCTCGCACGCGGCGACGCTGTGCGGGCTGGCGTTCTTCCCGCTCGAGCACACGGTGTTCGCGTCCGACTGCCCGTTCGATCCCGAAAAGGGGACGGGCTATATCCGCGAGACGATCAAGATCATCGACGCCCTCGACCTGTCGAAGGAGGACCGCGACAAGATCTATTTCAAGAACCTCGAGCGGCTGACCGGGAAGACGTTCGTGCGGTGAAGCAAACTCGCCCTCATGGTGAGGAGCCCGAGCGCAGCGAGGGCGTCTCGAACCATGGCAACAAACGAGTCTGTTGCCATCCTTCGAGACGCCCGCTTCGCGGGCTCCTCAGGATGAGGTTTGCGCTTGCTGATACAAATGCTCACCACTGGCGGCGGTTGTTCTTCTTGATCACGTCGTAGAGGGTCACCGGGGCGAAATCGTCGGTGAGCAATTCGGCCTTGAGGCCCGCCGGCCAGTCGATGCGTGTCGCCAGGAGGTCCGGCATCGGATAACGGAAGCGGGTTTTTGCCTGCGTGGCGGCGGCACGCTGCTTGAGCGTCTCGAGGTCCAGCGGCTCGCCGCCCGCGACCGCAAGGACGCTGCCGGCCGTGAAGTAGAGGTCGACCGCGGGAAACACCGACTTCAGGGTCACGAGCGTGCTGTCGTAGAGCTTGGTGCCGCTGTGGACGTTGAAGACGGCGACGCCCCTGGGCGACAGGCGCTGCTTGAGCAGCCCGTAGAACTCCTGCGTCAGCAGGTGGAACGGCACGTAGCCGCCGCGGAAGGCGTCGACCAGGATGAGGTCGTAGGTTTCCGGATGGCGGTTGGCGAACACGCGGCCGTCGCCCTCGATCATACGCATGCGCGGGGTTTCGCGCACGCCGAAATATTTTTTTGCCGCCGTGATCACGCCGGGATCGAGTTCGACGTTGTCGATCGTGAGATCGGGCAGGTGGCGCACCAGGTAGGTGGGGATCGAGCCGGCGCCGAGCCCGATCATCAGCGCCTTGCGCGGCGCGTCCGGGTAGATCGCGCCGAGCGTCATGGTCTGGGTGTAGGCGACCGGCAGCTCGTCCGCGTCCTTCAGGTTGGCGGCCGATTCCGTGTAGTGCTGGCGGAAGCGCTGGAACGACATGACGAGAAGCGAGTCGTTCTTGGTGATGAAGACGTCGTTGTACTCGGTCTCCATGTGGGCGATCAGCCCGTCCTTCTGCCTGAGCACGGCCGCGCGCGCCTGATCGTCGAGCAGGTCGTCCGCGCGGGAGGGCAGCACGGACGTGCCGAGGAGGCCGGCGACGAGGATCGTCACGGCGAGGCTCGCTGCCGGCAGCGATTTGCGCGCGCCGAACGGCCTCAGGATCAGGATCAATCCGGTCAGCGTGCCGGCAATGCCGAACCCGATGGTGATCGCGCGCGAGCCGAACGCCGGCATCAGCACGAAGGTCGTTCCCCAGGTGCCGATGATGCTGCCGACGGTCGAGATGCCGTAGACCGCGCCGGACACCGAGCCGGACTGCTGCGCCGACCGCAACAGCAGGCGGATCGCGAACGGCGAGTACATGCCGAGGAACACGACGGGCAGGAACATGATGGCGAAGGCCGAGATCAGGCTGCCCAGCTTGACGTCGTCGATCATGTTCAGCACGGCCT
>DASPZC010000299.1:0-3232 GCA_035636455.1 Xanthobacteraceae bacterium | reverse complement strand
CACCCAGCCGCCGAACTTGAAGCCCTTGGTCGGATCCTCGGTCGGCCCGCCGGGCGCTTGCATGACGCCATCCATGGAAACCTGGGCGCCGACGATAATCTTCCGCATGGGTCACTCTCCTTGTTTGAGCCTAGGACGAACTGCCCGCTTCCGATCCGACATGTTCCCGCATTGACGTCTTGGCGAGCGGTGCGGCTCAAGCAAGGCGGCGCATGTCACAGGCGCAGACCATCATCGAAAAATCGCGTGCGTGCAGAACCAGTACAATCTGGTGCAGCGCGAGGACGACGCGCTGGTAGACAGCCTCGCGCGCCAGAACATCGCCTACGTGCCGTTCTTTCCGTTGGGCGGCTTCCTCTCGTCACGCGCGACGGGGTGATGCGCGATACCGTCAGAACCTGCCTGCTGCGAAGTCTGCGCACATCCTCATGAAGTTCCGCCACGTCGAAAACAGGTAATCGCGGCGGCCATTTGCGAACGAATGATATGCGCCGCATCATAAACGAGAAGATATAATCTATTGTTTTTATTTGTCTTTCGCAGCTCCGCTACTCCCACTCGATCGTGCCCGGCGGCTTCGAGGTCACGTCGTAGACCACGCGGTTGACGCCCTTCACCTCGTTGACGATGCGCGTCGCCACCCGGCCGATGAAGCCCATGTCGAACGGATAGAAGTCGGCGGTCATGCCGTCGGTCGAGGTGACCGCGCGCAGCCCGACGACGAAGTCGTAGGTGCGGTAGTCGCCCATCACGCCGACGGTGCGCACCGGCAGGATCACGGCGAACGCCTGCCAGATGTCGTCGTAGAGCCCGGCGCGGCGGATCTCCTCGATGAAAATGTCGTCGGCGAGCCGCAATATGTCGAGCTTGTCCTTGGTGATCGCGCCGGGGCAGCGGATGGCGAGCCCCGGCCCGGGAAACGGATGGCGGCCGACGAAGGCCTCCGGCAGGCCGAGCTCGCGGCCGAGCGCGCGCACCTCGTCCTTGAACAGTTCGCGCAGCGGCTCGACCAGCTTCATGTGCATGCGCTCGGGCAGGCCGCCGACGTTGTGATGCGACTTGATGGTCACCGACGGCCCGCCGGTGAACGACACGCTCTCGATCACGTCGGGATAGAGCGTGCCCTGGGCGAGGAACTCGGCGCCCCCTAGCTTCTTGGCCTCCGCCTCGAACACGTCGATGAACAATTTGCCGATGGTCTTGCGCTTGACCTCCGGGTCGTCGGCGCCGGCGAGCGCGTCGAGGAACAGCTTTTCCGCTTCGACGTGCACCAGCGGGATGTTGTAGCTGTCGCGGAACAGTGCGATCACCTTTTTGGCCTCGCCGAGCCGCAGCAGCCCGTGATCGACGAACACGCAGGTGAGCTGCTCGCCGATCGCCTCGTGGATGAGCACCGCCGCGACCGCGGAATCGACCCCGCCGGACAGCCCGCAGATCACCCGGCCGCGCCCCACCTGCGCCCGGACTTTCTCGATCGCTTCGTCCTTGAACGCGCGCATGGTCCAGTCGCCGCGGCAGCCGGCGACCTTGCGCACGAAATTGCGCAGCAGCGCCGCCCCGTGCGGCGTGTGCATCACCTCGAGATGGAATTGGGTGGCGTAGAATTTTCGCGCGTCGTCGGCGATGACCGCGATCGGCGCGTTCGCCGAGGTGCCGACCGCGCGGAAGCCGGCGGGAAGTTTTGTTACGCGGTCGCCGTGGCTCATCCACACCGGATAGCGCTCGCCGGTGCGCCACACGCCGTCGAACAGCGCGCATTGCGCCGTGACCTCGACCTCGGCGCGGCCGAATTCGCGGTGATGGCCGCCCTCCACCAGCCCGCCGAGCTGCTGCGCCATGGCCTGCTCGCCGTAGCAGATGCCGAGCACCGGCACGCCGGCCCGGTAGATCGCGGGCGGGGCGAGCGGCGCGTCCTTGTCGAGCACCGAGGCGGGCCCGCCGGAGAGGATCACCCCCTTCGGCTGCATCGCCGCGAACGCGGCTTGCGCGTTCTGGAACGGGACGATCTCGCAATAGACCCCCTCCTCGCGCACGCGGCGCGCGATCAGCTGGGTCACCTGGGAGCCGAAATCGACGATGAGGATCTTGTCGTGCATGGGGCGCCGTTGGAGCATTTTCCGGAAAAGTGGGCACCGGTTTTCCGCAGAAAATGCGACAAATCAAAAAGGCCCCGACGGCACGAATGGAATCGACCCAACGGCCGTTCGGAGCGGACTTGTGCAGCGCGGGCTTGGCGTGGTCAAGCCCATGTGCAGCCCGGATGGAGCGCGGCGAAATCCGGGTGGGCAGGCTGCCGCACGGCCGTGATCACCGGCGCCAGCAAGGGGCTAGGCCTCGCCATGGCGACCCGCTTTGCCGCCAGCGGCGCCGACGTGGCCATGCTGGCGCGCCGGCCCGAGGTGCTGGAGGAAGCCAAGGCGGCGGTCGGCAAGAGCGCCAAGGGCCGGGTCGCCGTGTTCACCTGCGACGTCGCCAAGGCTTCCGATATCACCCGCGCCTACGCCGGCGTGATGGACGCGTTCGGCAAGATCGACATCCTGGTCAACAACGCCGGCGAATCGAAGGCCATGCCGTTCGCGCAGATCACCGACGAGGTGTGGCAGGCCGACCTCGAGCTCAAACTCTACGCGGCGATCCGGCTGGCCCGCCTGGTGCTCGAGCAGATGAAGGCGCGCCGGTGGGGCCGCGTCATCAACGTGCTCAACATCGGCGCCAAGGCGCCGCGCGCCGGCGGCGCGCCCACCGCGGTCTCGCGCGCGGCCGGCATGGCGCTCACCAAGGCGCTGGCGGGCGAATACGCGCCGCACAACGTGCTGATCAACGCGCTGCTGGTGGGCCAGATCGTCAGCGATCAATGGGTGCGGCGCCACAAGGCGCAGGGCGCCAACATCACGTTCGAGGAATTCACCGCCAAGATGGGCGCCAACGTTCCGCTCGGCCGCATCGGCACGGCGGAGGAGTTCGCCAACATCGCCTGCTTCCTCGCCTCCGACGCGGCGGGCTTCATCACCGGCACCGCGATCAACGTCGACGGCGGCCTGTCGCCGGTGGTGTGACGCAGGGCTCCACCTCTCCCCGCCCCGAACTCGGGTTTACCCGAGTTCGGCATTTTTGAGTGGCCGAAGTCGGATAAATCCGACTTCGGCTGGGGAGAGAGCCTGCCCCGGACTTGATCCGGGGTCGACGCGCGAAGCGCGTCGGGTGAGGGGGCGTCTAAATAAAGCGCGTACCC
>DASPZC010000298.1:0-6772 GCA_035636455.1 Xanthobacteraceae bacterium | reverse complement strand
CCAAGGCTGCATCTTCTTCACCGGCGCCACCGCCAGCGTGCGCGGCGGCGCCGGCTACGCGGCGTTCGCAAGCGCAAAATTCGGCCTGCGCGCAGTCGCCCAGAGCATGGCGCGGGAGCTTGGTCCGCAGAACATCCACGTCGCCCATCTCGTCATCGACGCGGGCGTCGATACCGCCTGGGTGCGCGAGCGCATCCGGCAGCGCTCCGGCGCCGCGCTCGAGCGGCTGGAGCCGGACCGGCTGATGCGGCCGGAATCGGTCGCCGACGCGTACTGGCAGCTCTACCGGCAGCCGCGCGACGCCTGGACGTTCGAGCTCGACATGCGTCCCTATCGGGAGGTTTGGTGATGCCCAAGGTGGAATTCCATTTTGATTTTGGCAGCCCGAACGCCTACCTGGCGCATCTGGTGATCCCGCAGATCGAGCGGCGGACCGGCGCGGCGTTCGCGTACGTGCCGGTGCTGCTGGGCGGCGTGTTCAAGCTGACCAACAACCGCTCGCCGGCCGAGATCCTGCCCGGGGTGAAGAACAAGATGGAGTACGCGCAGCTCGAGACCCAGCGCTTCATTCGCCAGCACGCCATCACGCGCTATGCCCGCAATCCATTCTTTCCCGTCAACACGCTTCTGATCATGCGCGGCGCCGTCGCGGCCCAGCTCGAGGGCGTGTTCGCGCGCTACGTCGATGAAGTCTACCGCCACATGTGGGCGGAGCCGAAGAAGATGGACGATCCCGAGGTGGTGCGGGCGGCGCTTGCTGAATCGGGGCTCGATGCCGCGCGCCTGCTCGCCCGCACGCAGGAGCCGGAGGTCAAGGAGCGCCTGCTGAACAACACGCAAGCCTCGGTCGCGCGCGGCACGTTCGGCAGCCCGACCTTTTTCGTCGGCAAGGAAATCTTCTTCGGCAAGGACCGGCTGCGCGACGTCGAAGCGGAGATCCTTGCATCGCCGCGGCCCGCGGCCGTCGGCTGACGCATGAACGAGGTTCCCGTCCTGATCGTCGGCGGCGGTCCTGTCGGCTTGACCGCTTCGATCCTGTTGTCGCGCGCGGGCGTGCGCTCGCTCCTCGTCGAGCGCCATCCCGGCACCGCCGTCCACCCCAAGGCGCGCGGCATCAATGCGCGCAGCATGGAGATCTATCGTCAGTGCGGGGTCGAGGCCGCCGTCCGGGCGGCGGGTCTTGCTCCCGAGCACACCGGCCTGATCGTCTGGACGCACACGCTGGCCGGCGAGGAGATCGAGCGTCGCGTTCCCTGGCGGTCCGGGCCGCAGAGCCTGGCGGTGAGCCCCATACGCAACTGCCTGTGCGCCCAAGACGTCCTGGAACCGGTGCTGCGAGGGTTTGCCGAACAACAGTCGCTCGGCGAGCTGCGGTTCGGCTGCGAGCTTACGGCCTGCGAGCAGGATGAGGGCGGCGTCACCGCCAGCCTCACGGACCGCACCAGCGGCGCGCAGACGCGCGTGCGTGCCCGTTACGTCATCGCCGCCGACGGCGCGCAAAGCCGCATCCGCCGCCGGCTGGGCGTGCGCATGCTCGGCCGCGAGGACGTCTACGAGAGCGTCAACATTCTGCTCAAGGCCGACCTGCGGCCGTGGACGGCGCACCGTCCTGCCGCGCTCTACTTCATCGAGCACCCGAAGATGAAGGCGACGTTCCTGACGATCAACGCCGTCGATCGCTGGGGGTTCCTGGTGAACAGCCTGTCGGCCTACGGCTACACGGCCGGCGACTTCACAGCCGAGCGCTCGATCGAGTTCGTTCGCATGGCGGCCGGCGTGCCTGGCCTCGACGTCAGGATTTTGGGGATCGCACCGTGGACCGCCTCGGCCCATGTGGCGGAGCACTATGGCCACGGTCGAATCTTCCTGGCCGGCGACGCGGCCCACGAGATGCCGCCCACCGGCGGTTTCGGCCTGAACACCGGCGTCCAGGATGTGCACAATCTCGTATGGAAGCTGGCGGCCGTGCTCGATGGCGTAGCGGGGCCGTCTCTCCTCGACAGCTATCACCACGAGCGCCAGCCGGTCGGACGGATCATTACCGAGCAGAGCCTGAACAACTCGATTTCGATGGGGCGCCTGGGGCGGCATAGTCCCGGCACGGTCATCGCCCGGCCCGAATATCTCAATGAGCAAGGCATGATCTTCGGCGCCGCGTACGAGTCGGCGGCGGTCGTCCCCGACCAGACGGCGCCGGCCGTTCTCGCCAACCCGGTCAGCGACTATGTTCCCTCGGCCCGGCCGGGCGGTCGCGCGCCTCACGCAGGGCTAAAACTTCGCGGCACGCGCATCTCCACCGTCGATCTGGTCGGCAACGGATTTGTCCTGCTGGCAAGCGCCAAGGGGAAGGCTTGGACGCAGGCCGCGCAGGCCCTCGCGCCCGAACTGCGGCTCGGTCTCCAGGCGCTGACGATCGGTGACGATGGGATCGAGGATGCCGACGGCCAATGGGCGGCCACCTATGGTCTCGACGACACCGGCGCCGTGCTCGTTCGCCCCGACGGCTACGTGGGATGGCGCGGTCGTTCCATGACGAACGATCCGCAGGCGACCTTGCGGGCGGCGCTCAGGCAGATTCTGAGTCGAGCGTGAGGGCGGGCAAGGCGCGCGTCACGCGGGCATCGTCGCGAAGGATCTGGACCTTGCACGCGTGCCGCAGCCCTTGACTTTCGTTCCAGCCGTCGCCACGTAGCGATCGTCGGGCAAGATTGCAGTCGCCCGGCTTACCCAAGGCACATCGCCCAAGCACTGCAGTTCAGCCCGCATCGGGCCGCGGACTTGTGGCGAAATGTCTGATCTCCATAAGTTTTTCGTCTGGTGGCGGTGCTGGATCCCGGGCTTTCGACAGCCGCCCGGTGAGCTGCCGCGTGCAGCCAAGCGTTGTCTCGCTCCCAAAGGAGATGAGACATGCCTTGCCTTGATGAGACCCACACCTCAACCATCGTGAGTTTGCCGCCGTCACTGCGTGTGGCGACGGAACGCGGTTGCGCGAGGAAAGGGGAGTTAGCCGACGAAAGAGGAGCCCTTGAACGGGGCCGATCCAGGCCGACCGCTCACCTGATCCCGGATTCGACACACGCCGACCCGGAATATGTCTGGGGCGACGAAGGACCGATCGGCGATTAGTCAATGATGGGTTTCCGCCCGCCTTCGCGGGCGTCAACCCATCCTACGCCGCCGCTGCCGCCCGCGCCGCCGGCAGGCGCACCAGCACGATGGTGCCGACCCCCTGGGTCGAGCGGATGCGGATGGTGCCGCCGTGCAGATCGACCAGCGATTTGGCGATGGCGAGGCCGAGGCCCGAGCCCTTGTGGCTCTTGGTGAGCTGGCTCTCGACCTGCTCGAACGGCCGGCCGAGGTTTTTCAGCGCCTCCTTGGGGATGCCGATGCCGGTGTCCTCGATGGCGATCGTCACCGCGCCGTTGATCGCCCGCCCGCGCACGGTCACGCGCCCGCCCTCCGGCGTGAACTTCACCGCGTTGGAGAGGAGGTTGATCGCGATCTGCTTGAGCGCGCGCCGGTCGGCGCGCAGCCTGATCGCCGGCGCGATCTCGAGCTTGAGGTCGAGCCGCTTCTCCCGCGCCGGCCCGCTGACCACGCGGATGGCGTCGGCGAGGATGTCGGAGAGCTCGACGTCCTCGGGATCGAGCCGAGTGCGGCCGGCCTCGATCTTCGACATGTCGAGGATGTCGTTGATCACTTCGAGCAGGTAATTGCCGCTGTCGCGGATGTCGCGGCAATATTCGTGATATTTGCCCGCGCCGAGCGGCCCGAACATCCCCGATTCCATGATCTCGGAAAAGCCGATGATGGCGTTGAGCGGCGTGCGCAGCTCGTGGCTCATGTTGGCGAGGAACTCCGACTTGGCCTGGTTGGCGTCCTCGGCGCTCTTCTTCTGCTCGGCGTACTTTTCCGCGAGATAGGCGAGCTGCTCGGTCTGCCGCTCGAGCGTGTGCTGCGAGCTACGCAGGTCGGCGACCGTCGCCATCAGGCGCTTCTCGCTGTCGATCAGCTTTTCCTCGTGCCGCTTGAGCTCGGTGATGTCGGTGCCGACCGAGACGAAGCCGCCGTCCTTGGTGCGGCGCTCGCTGATGTGCAGCCAGCGCTGGTCCTCGAGCTGCGCCTCGAACGTGCGGGCGTTCTCGTTGAGCCGCGCGGCGGCCGCCATATGGGTGCGGATCACCGGCTTGGCGGCGGCCGCCGCCACGTCGTCGTAATGCGATCCCGGCAGCACCGCCGCGTCGGGCAGCCCGTGCAGCGACTGGAACTTCGAATTGCACAGCACCATGCGGTTGTCGGCGTCCCACACCACGAACGCTTCCGAAATCGATTCGATGGCGTCGCGCAGCCGCACGTCCGCCGCCTCGCTGCGCTCGGCGAGGCGCTTCTGCTCGGTCATGTCGATGGCGATGCCGATCACGTGCGCGCCCGCGTCGCCCGGCTGGCGCACCAGCTCGCAGCGCGCGCGCAGCCACACCCAGTCGCCGCGCGCATGGCGCATGCGGAACGCGCGGTCGATCGAGCGCGTGGTCGCGTCGGCGAGCTGGGCGGCGAGCTCGTAGAGCCGCACGTCCTCGGGGTGGACGAGGGTGCTCACCTCGCCGAACGTCAACAGGTCGTCGCGCGGGGAGAGCCCGAGAATGTCGAACATCGAGTGCGACCAGAAAATCCGCCCGCGCGCGAGGTCCCAGTCCCACAGGCCGCAGCGCCCGCGGTTGAGCGCGGTGTCGATGCGGCTGCGCACCTCGTCATAGATGTGGTCGGCCTCGCGCGCCCGCGTCGCCTGCCAGTGGAAGGCGAAGCCGAGGATCAGCAGCACGAAGCCGGTGGTGGTGAAGAGCGTGACGGTGAGCATGGTGTCGGAGCGCCACACCGCGAGCGCCGCCGCGCGCGGCTCGATCACCACCACCTGGCCGCCGATCGCGGCGAGGTCGTGCATCGTCACCAGCGCCTCGCTGCCGTCGGGCCGCGTCACCTCGGCGACCTCGGTGTCGGCGTCGAGCAGGGCCGAGGAATTGATGATGCCGAGCAGGTCGGGAAGCGCGCCGCGCGCCGGCGTGCCGCGCACGGCGGAGGCCGCCAGCACGGTGCCGGCCGCGTCGACCAGCAGGATGGTGCGGTCGAACGCGGTCGCGCGCGGCGGCAGCGCGCGGGTGAGCGCGCTCTGCGCGCCGTCCGGAGTCGCCACCGCGCCTTCGCCGACCGAGGAATTGAGCCGGTCGGCGACGATGGCGGCGATCGCCTCGATGTCCTCGAACGTCACCGCCAGCGCCTGGCGGTGGCGGTCGTAAACCTGGAGGATCGCGCCGATGCCGACGCTGAGCAGGAAGGCGATGATCAGCGCCGGCACCGCCCGGCGCAAAGCCGGCTCGGCGGTCAGGAGCCGCCGATAGGCGGGTCGCGCGACCGATTGAGCAAGCCCCTTGATGGAATCCGGACGCGCAGATGCGTGCGCTGCTTCGGCGCGCGTCATCGCGGCCTCCCCGCATGGTCCCCGTCAATCCGGATTGATGTGCCGCATCTCCCCGAATCACTTTCATTGGAATCGAATGCGGGCGATTTGTCGAGAGTCCGCGAATCGCTGCGGGTGCGAAATCGCGGATATTTTTCGGGGCGTTCCCCGGGCGCAGTGCAGCACACCGGAAGTCGGGTATACCCGACTTCCGGCACTATTATGTTTCCGCAAGTCGGAAACATCCGACTTGCGGTGTGATGCACTGCAGACCCGGGGTCCACAATCTTCGCGCAGGCTGGACCCCGGATCAGCGGCGCACCGTTCCGCTGCGCTTCACGCTGCGCCGCATCCGGGGAACGCCGCTTACGCCTTGGGCGCGTCCGGCTGCTTGAGCGGGTGGGCGAGCGCGAAGGCGTCGAGGCGGGCGCAGGTCTCGAAGATGCGCCGCGCGGTCGGGTAGGGGGCGACATCGCGCCCACACAGCATCTGCGCGCTGGTGAAGTGGGCGAACAGGCAGATGTCGGCGAGGCCCGGCGCGTCGCCCATGCAGAAACGCCCGGTGCGCGGATCATGCGCCAGCAGGCCTTCGAGCGCGCGCGAGCCGGCGTCGAGCCAATGCTGCAGCCAAGTCATGCGGGTCGGCTCGTCGGCGCGAAGCTCGTGCTCGAGATATTTGCGCACGCGCGGGACGATGAACGGATGCGCGTCCATGGCGACCACCTGGGCGAGCGCGCGCGCATGCGCCCGCGCGCGCAAATCCGCCGGCAGCAGCGGCGGCTGCGGATATTTTTCCTCGAGATATTCGAGGATGGCGAGCGACTGCACCAGCGGCGGCCCGTCGCCGTCGTCGAGGGTCGGCACCACCATTTCCGGATTGAGCGCGCGGTAGGCGTCGGCGAACTGATCGCCCTTGAGCAGGTCGAGGGTGATGAGCTCGGCGTCGAGCCCCTTGAGCCGCAGCGCGATGCGCACGCGGAACGACGCCTGCGAGCGCCAGTAGGTGTAGAGCTTCATGATGGATGCTCCCCCGTGATCTTATCCCTCCCCCGCTTGCGGGGGAGGGTAGGGTAGGGGCCCGCAGCGCAAACTTTGAAGTTGGCGCAGGGAACCCCACCCGGCCGCGCGCTGCGCACGCGGCCACTCTCCCCGTTCAGGGGAGGGATGGGCGTTACTCCGCCCCGAGCGAGCGGCGCACGATGTCGGCGACGTCGGGTGAGAGCGTCGGCACGGCGGCGACGTGGCGGAGCGTCGCCTCGGCGCGGGCGCGGCGCCCGCTTTCGAGGGCGCGCCAGCTCTTGAACGCGGCGAGCAGGCGCG
>DASPZC010000297.1:0-4749 GCA_035636455.1 Xanthobacteraceae bacterium | reverse complement strand
CTCACCCGCCGCCTGCTGCCGCGCCGGGCCGCAGGCGATGCGGCAGCACCACGCCCTTGATCACCACCTGATCGTCGTCGACGACGAGCGGGCGGCGCAGGCCTTCGTCCAGGCTCGCGGCCACCAGATAGGGCGGCTCGTAGAGCCGCATCACCGTCTCGGCGGTGCCGCGCCGCCAGTCATAGACCTGCGCGCAGACGGCATCGCCGGACTCCGGCCGGCGGCCGAGGTCGACGATCACGATGTCGCCCGGCAGGAACCCGATGCGCTCGAGCGAGCGCGTCTTGATGGTCCACGGATCGGCGGCTTTGCGGCCGGCAATCAGGGCCTTGAGCGCGGCGGACAGCGCCGGATCGGCGCCCTTCGCGTCGAACGGCACGGCGTCCTCGCGAAAGCCGCGCGCCGCGGCGCCCGCGGCCTGCTCGCCGCCGGACGCGAACGCGACGCCGCTGTATTCCTCGAGCTTGCGCAAGGTGCGCGCGTGCAGCGTCGCCGCGCTGTCCTCGGGACCCCTGAGCAGGCGCGTGAGCGTCGAGGGCGCGATGCCGAGATCCTTGGCGATCCGCGTCGGCGGCCTGCCGGTGCGCTCGATGACCAGTCGCACGTAGTCCCGGTGCAGGCGCGAGGTCTCCTGGTCGGCGCGGGGCAAGTGCGTTGTCCGATGGCGGTTTGCGCTATCGACAATATGCAATACGACTCCGCCGCCGGCAGCTTGTTTGTTTGCACCTTGCAGAATTGCTTCAATCGATCCTGTGATTGTTGAAGTACAATAATTCCGAGCATTCGCACCAGCAAACAGCGCGAGATAGCCGCCGCGCGGCTGCGCGCGCAATCTCCGAGAAACGAAAGGGTAATTATCTCGCCGGCGCGGAGCGCTTGACCGCGAACCTGATGAGAAAGCCGGCGGCGAGGATCAGCGCGCAACCATAGCCGGTGACCCGCACGACCTGCATCCAGTCGACGCCGGTGTCCATGACCTTGTGCGGCAGCCAAGTGGAAATATCCGGCACGAGGCTGAGCACCACGACCGCCACGATCATCAGCGCGACGAACGGCACCACGCCCCAGATCACGTCGGCGAGCGGGATGTCCGGCGCGATGTTCTTGATCACGAACAGATTGAGGCCGACCGGGGGATGGATCAGCCCCATTTCCATGACGATCGTCATGATGACGCCGAACCAGATGAGGTCGAAGCCGGCCGCCTTGAGCGGCGGCAGGATGATCGGCGCCGTCATCAGGATGATGGAGACCGGCGGCAGGAAGAAGCCGAGCACGACCACGAGCAGCAGGATGGTGGCGAGCAGCACCCAGCGCGACAACTCGAGCGAGACGATCCACTGCGCGGCCGATTGGCTGATGTGCAGATAGCTCATCACGTAGGAATAGAGCAGCGACATGCCGATGATGAACATCAGCATGGTGGATTCGCGCAGCGTCGCGGTGAGGATCGGCTCCAGCTCGCGCGGGGTCCACACGCTGTAGATCGAGGCGATCAGCAGGAGCGCCAGCACGGCGCCGAGGCCGGCGGTCTCCGAGGGCGTCGCGTAGCCGCCGTAGAGCGCGATCATCACGCCGGTCAGCAGGATCACGAAGGGGAGCACGCGCGGCAGCAGCGCGAACTTGTCGCGCAGGGTCAATTCGTCCGGGCGCAGCAGCTCGGAGAACGCGCCGGTGCGCTCGTGCAGCGCCCGCGCGCGGCGGTGCTCGCGCAGGAACTGCCAGGCCGCGTAGGCGGCGAACATCGCGACCAGCAGGAAGGCGGGCCCGATGGCGGCGAGGAACAGGCGGCCGAGCGACTGCTCGGCGGCGACCGCATAGAGGATCATGGTGATCGAGGGCGGCAGCAGGATGCCGAGCGTGCCGCCGGCGGCGATGATGCCGGCGGCGAACCCGCCGGAATAGCCGCGCTTGCGCATTTCCGGGATGCCGGCGGAGCCGATCGCCGAGCAGGTCGCGGGCGACGAGCCGGCCATGGCGGCGAACAGCGCGCAGGCGAACACGTTGGCGATGCCGAGGCCGCCGGGGATGCGGTGCATCCACGCGTGCAGGGTGCCGTAAAGGTCCTGTCCGGCGCGCGAGCGCCCGATCGCCGCGCCCTTGAGGATGAACAGCGGGATCGACAGCAGGGTGATCGAGGCCATTTCCTCGTAGACGTTCTGGGCGATGGTGTCGACCGAGGCCGCCGGCATGAAGGCGATCATGAACAGGGTCGCGACGGCGCCGAGCGCGAACGCGATCGGCATGCCGGAGAACATGACGAGAAGGGTGGCGCCGCCGTAGAGCAGCCCGATCGACAGCACGCTCATGGGCGGGCTCTACGCCCCACCAGCGCGGCGGTGACCTGCGCCAGGATCTGGATGCTGAGCAAGCTCATGCCGACCGCCATGAGCGAATAGGGAATCCACAGCGGCGCTTCCCAGGTGGTGGTCGAGTGGTAGCCCTCGACGAGCGCCTCGTGCAGCAGGGTAAAGGACTTCCAGGCGAAGAAGGCGCAGAACAGGAAGCTGGCGAGGTCGACCAGCACCTGGCGCACCGCGTTGACGCGCGTCGACATGATGGCGACCACCGCCTCGATGCCGATATGGCCGCGGCGCACCTGCACGGCCGCGCCCGACATGAACACCGCGCCGACGATCAAAAAGACCGACAGCTCGTCCTGCCAGTCGGTCGGCACGTGCAGGAAGTAGCGGGCGAACACGCTGTAGCTGAGCACGGCGGCGGCGATCACCAGCGCGACCGACGAGACGACCACCACCGCATGGTTGACGGCGGCAAGGACGCGGTCGACCGGCCCGGCGTAGACGACGGGGGGCGCGGAGGTTGCGACCTCGACGATCTCGATGCCGTGCGCCATCCCCACGCCCCCCGGCGACGTCAGGAGACGTGCACCTGCTCGGCCAGCTTGAGCAGTTCGGCGGCGAGCGGCGTCTTTCCGGCGTAGTCCTTCCACGCGGTTTCGCGCGCGATGGCGCGCCACTTCTCGACGATCGCCTCGTCGAGGTCGTGGATCGACGCGCCCTTCTTGCCGTAGACGTCGGCCACTTTCTGGTCGTCGGCCATCGCCTCCCTGGTACCGAAGGTTTCCATCTCCTGGCCGAGCGCCATGACCGCGTCCTGCTGGCTCTTGCTGAGCGCATCGAATATCTGCTTCGACATGATGAGCGGCTCGAGCATGAACCAGTAGGATTTGCCGCGGCCGGTGGTCAGGCTCTTCGACACCTCCTCGAGGCGGAACGAGATCAGGCTGGTCGACGAGGTGATCGCCGCGTCGCACGCGCCGGTCTGCATCGCCGCGTAGATTTCGTTCGACGGCGTGGTGAGCACGGCGGCGCCGGCCGCCTTGAGCACCATGTCCATCTCGCGGCTGCCGCCGCGCACCTTGAGGCCCTTGGCGTCCTCGGGATGGACCAGCGGCTTGTCGCGGCTCACCGCGCCGCCCGCCTGCCAGATCCACGAGAGGATGACGGCGCCCTTCTCGGCGACGAAGGCGCCGAACTTCTGGCCCACGGCCGAGGTCTTCCACGCGGCGCCCTGCTTGTACGAGCTGACCAGCCCGGGCATGAGGCCGATGTTCAATTCGGCGAACTCGCCGCCCGCGTAGGAGATCGGGTAGAGGCTCAGATCGAGCGCGCCTTTGCGCAAGGCCGAGAACTGCGCCACCGTCTTCATCAGCGAGGAATTGGGATAGACCTGCGCGACGATGGCGCCGTCGGTCCGTTTTTCCAGCTCGGCGGCGAACCGGCGGCACAGGCGGTCGCGGAAGTCGCCCTCGTCGATGGTCCCGCCCGGGAACTGGTGCGAGATCTTCAGGGTCTGGGACGGCGCGGCCGACCCGAGCCGGGTCGCGGCGATGAATGCGGGCGCGGCCAGCGCTCCCGCCACAAGGTGGCGTCGGTTGATGGTCATGGCGTGTTCTCCTTAGCGCCTGTTGTGCGACGGCGCGCGGCCGTCGTGCGTCGTCATGCGAGACCTTGGCATCGAATCTATCAGGTTCGACGCGATCGTGCAGCGTCGGCGAGGCCTATCGCAGAGCGGCGCGGCGGACGCAACCGCCGCCGCTTGTCACAGCAGGGCGAAGTGCCGGTTCGCGAGATCGGTCACCAGCATCGAGCCCGGCGCGTGGGTGATGGCGAAGGGCGGCTTCACCGCGGCGATCACCGCCTGCGGGGTGACGCCGCAGGCCCAGAACACCGGCAGCTCGTCCGGCCGCACCTCGATGGCGTCGCCGTGATCGGGCTTGGCGATGTCCTTGATGCCGATCGCCTCGGGCAGGCCGATGTGCACCGGCGCGCCGTGCACCGCCGGGTAACGCGAGGTGATCTGGATCGCCCGGATGGCGTGCGCCGGGGTGAGCGGGCGCATCGAGACGACCATCGGACCGGCGAACGGCCCGGCCGGCGTGCAGGCGATGTTGGTGCGGTACATGGGCACGCGGATGCCGCGCTCGATGTGGCGCATCGGGATGCCGTCGGCGATCAGCGCCTCCTCGAACGAGTACGAGCAGCCGAGGACGAACGCCACGAGGTCGTCGCGCCACCAGGCGGACACGTCGGGCGTCTCCTCGACGAGCGCGCCGTCCTTCCATACGCGATAGCCCGGCAGGTCGGTGCGGATATCGAGATCGGCGCCGAGCGCCGGGACGCGCGGATCGCCGGCATCGGAGACGCCGATGACCGGACACGGTTTCGGATTGGCCTGGCAGAAGCGCAGGAAATCGGCGGCGAGGTCCTTGGGCAGGACGGCGAG
>DASPZC010000296.1:0-6341 GCA_035636455.1 Xanthobacteraceae bacterium | reverse complement strand
CGCCGCGTTCCTGTTCCAGGAGGGCAATCTCGGCGCGCTCGCGCCGGGCAAATACGCCGACCTGTTGGTGCTCGACCGCGACTATCTCACCGTGCCGGCGGACGAGATCAAGGATATCCGGCCGCTGCTGACGATGGTCGGCGGCCGCGCCGTCCACGGCTCCCTCTCCCCGTAGGGCCTCCGGGGAGAGGTGAAGAGAGTCACATGCTCCATCAGCACCTGGTCACGGTGACGATGCGCTCGCCGCCGCTCGCCGACGGCACGGTCACGTCCTGCGAGCGGCAGCCGCGGCGGGCAAAGCCGACCGGCGCGCGGCTCTCGGCGACCGGGGCGGCGTCCGCCGGCGGATCGTCCAAGACCGACTGGGTGTGCAGCACTTCGTCGTCCGACGGGTCGTAGTACGAACCGTAGAACGCGGTGCCGCCCCATACCGTGATCGGAAGGCCGGCGGCCCCGACGAAATGACGATGATGGAAGGCGCGCGGCAAGTGGACCCGCAGCGCGGCCCCACCGCTCGAGCCGAACGGAAACACGTGCCGTCCGTGCGCGAACGCCGGGCGAATGTGACGGATGCGCGGCATTCCGACGTGACGATGGAAATGGCGCAGTCCGGAATGATGAAAACCGCCATGCCCGATCGCAACCGCACCGCCGCGTGCGGCCGACTCGACCGGCGCGACCGCCGCGCCAAGCGCAAAGGCGGCCGCGAACGCGGCGGCGACAACTCGGCTGAGCATCACCCACTCCCCGTAGCAAGTCCCGCCGCATCCGCGCCGATCCTAGCGCGCGGGCGGGCGCGCGCGCCAGCCGGTTGAGCGCGCTTGCGGCATCCTTCGCCGGGATGGTTAAGACGCGCGCGGGCTTAGAGCGCGTTCCGATTCAATCGAATCGGAACGCGCTCTAGCTTTTTGATTTTGCCGCATTTTCTGCGGAAAACCGGTGTCCACTTTTCCGGAAAATGCTCTACGCCGCCCGGTCGTTGCGAAAGTGGTCGACCAGCGCTTCGATGAACACGCGGGTCTTTGCCGGCAGCAGGCGTCGGGCGGGCACGCGCTGTTTACGATGCCGGTCTACGGGGGCCGCACCTACGACGACAACGGCTACCGGCCGTTCATGCTCACCGTCGGCCGGCCGCGGCGGATGGACGTCAAAGTGACCGCCTTCAGCGTCTTCATCATCGTGCTGATCGCCGCCGCCGCCACGATTTCGCGCGCCGCCTGAGCGCGGGCTGCATGCAATGAGCGTCCCGCGGCGCTGGCGCCGCGGGGTGCTCGTTTTCCCTATAAGCCGACGCTCGCTTGCCATCGGCACGACGGCAGGCTCAAAGTCGCGTTCTGAATCCGGGGACGCGATCCATGAGCCGAGAAGCCGCCATCGCCGGCGCGCAAAATTATTTGGACCGCGGCCAATTCAAGACCGACCTCGCGCGCCGCGTCGCGATTGCGACCGAGAGCCAGAATCCGGAGCGCGCCGGCGAGCTTGCCCGCTACGTCGAAACCGAGATGAAGCCGGCGCTCGAAGCGCTCGGCTTCACCTGCCGGGTGATGCGCCACGCCAAGGCGCGCGGGCCGTTCCTCTACGCCGAGCGCATCGAGGACGTGGGCCTGCCGACCGTGCTCGGCTACGGCCACGGCGACGTCATTCGCGGGCTCGATCGCGACTGGCACGAGGGGCTCTCGCCGTGGCAGCTGGTCGAGCGCGACGGCCGCTACTGGGGCCGCGGGGTCGTCGACAACAAGGGGCAGCACACGATCAACGTGGCGGCGCTCGGCGCCGTGCTCGCCGCGCGCGGCCGGCTCGGCTTCAACGCGAAATGGCTGATCGAGATGGGCGAGGAGACCGGCTCGCCGGGCCTGCGCGAGCTGTGCGCCGAGAACCGCGGTCTGTTCGCCGCCGACGTGCTCATCGGCTCGGACGGTCCGCGCCTCGCCGCCGACCGGGCGACGCTGTCGCTCGGCTGCCGCGGCGCCTATCCGATCGATCTGACCATCGAGGCGCGCGCGGGCGGGCACCATTCCGGCAACTGGGGCGGGCTCCTGTCGAACCCGGCGATCCAGCTGGCGCACGCGCTCGCGACGATCGCCGGGCCGACCGGCCAGGTGCGCATTCCCGAATGGGTGCCGCAGACGATCCCGGAGCCGGTGCGCCGCGTGCTCGCCGATTGCGAGATCGCCAGCGGGCCCGGCGATCCGCAGATCGATCCCGGCTGGGGCGAGCCGGGGCTTACGCCGGCCGAGAAGGTCTACGCCTGGTGCACCTTCGAGATCCTGGCGATGAGCGCCGGCAACCCGGAGAGCCCGGTCAACGCGGTGCCGCCGCGCGCCTGGGCACGCGGCCAGGTGCGCTACGTGGTCGGCGTCGATCCGGACAATATTTTGCCTGCGCTGCGGCGCCACCTTGACCGCCACGGCTTCCCCATGGTGGCGATCGGCAAGGCGCGCGACGAAATTTTCCGCGCGACGCGGGTCGATCCCGACCATCCCTGGGTGAAGTGGACGGCGGCGTCGATCGCCCGCACGACCAACCAGTCGCCTGCGATCATTCCCAACTCCGGCGGCTCGCTGCCGAACGACATTTTCACCGAAGGGCTCGGCGTTCCGACGATCTGGATTCCCCATTCCTATCGCGGCTGCTCGCAGCACGCGCCCAACGAGCACCTGCCGGTGAACATCGCGCGCGACGCGCTCGGCCTGATGGCGGGGATCTACTGGGACCTGGGGGAGAAGGGGACGCCGGGGAAATCCCTGCCCTGAAGGGGAGGAATAAGAAATGCGCCGGACGGCTTCGCAGGGAAGGGGAGAAAGCCGTCCGGCGCGGACGTGGCGAGGGGGACGAGCGCCACGTCAAAGGCGAGAGTGTCGTGCAGGCCTGCGGCCTTGCGCTGCGGCCGTAGTTACGTGCGGCGGGCCGAAGAGGTTCAGGGTGCGGGCCATGGCCTTGAGCTCGGCCTCGAGCGTCGGCGGATGGATGCCGTCCGCGTGCATCACGGCATGGATCACCGGATCGGACAGGATTTCCGCCAAGGTCGGCTCGCATCCGCACGGGTTCATCGCATCATCCTCCTGTCAGCCGGCCGCCGGCCCCGCGCCCGATAACGGCGCAGCTGAGTTCAAATCGCGGTAGAGCGTGCAGACCTTGCCCGCCGCGGCGGATTGCTCGCGGTCGAACCGGGCAAAGCTCGCGCGCAGTCCCGGGTCGCGCACGGCGACCGTTGGTCCGCACGTCGGGCGCTCGGAACGGCTGTGCGCCGATGACCCGACCGCCAGCGCCGCGATGAGCGCAAGGGCGAGCAGCGGCAGCGCGCAGCGCCGCGAGTTGAGGAGGGCGCGCGGGTTGAGCTTGGGCATCGGACGCTCCGGGCCGGTTCGCGAACAAAGCGCGTGACTTGGTCGACCGCTTGTGGTACTGACCGGTAACACTAGCGCTACGGTACTTACCGGTAACACCCGCGTCAAGGGACGATGAATCCCGATTTCGTGAACACGGCCGCCGAGCCACGCCTTCCGCCGCGCGAGCGCATCCTGGCGGCGGCCCGCAACCTGTTCTATCGGCACGGGATTCGCGCGGTCGGGGTCGAGGCCATCGCCGAGGCCGCCGCCACCAACAAGATGACGCTCTACCGGCATTTTGCCTCGAAGGACGAGCTGGTGGCGGAATGCCTGCGCCGGTTCGCCGCCGAGGCCGAAGCCAAATGGAGCCAGCTCGAGGCCGCCCATCCGGGCGATCCGCGCGCGCAGCTTCGCGCCTGGGCCAAGGCGGCGGGCGAGCACATCGCCAACGTGGAAGCGCGCGGCTGTCCCCTGTGCAACGCGGCGGTCGAGCTGCCGGAAAAGGATCACCCCGGGCGGCGGGTCATCGAGGCGTGCAAGACCGCCCAGCGCGAGCACCTGGTCCGCCTGTGCCGCGCGGCCGGCGCGCCGCGGGCGGAGCAGCTGGCCGACGAACTGTTCCTGCTGCTCGAGGGCGCGCTGGTCAGCGTACAGAGCGTCGGGCCGGAGGGGCCGGGCGCGCGGTTCGTGCGCATGGCGCACGCCACCATCGCCAATCACACGCGGCGGGCGGGCTGAGTAGACGCGCGAATTTTGCCGCGGCCGGAGCGTCGGCGAAAAGATTGACAGCAATGCGCGCCGCAACATCATGCCGGCCAAGGCCGCGTCGATGTCGGCCCGGAGGACGCCCCGATGAACCCAGCAAGCACGGCCAGAGCAGCGGCGGCGGCGGAATCCGATCCCGCGCATGACGCCGGGGCGGCCGCCGCTCTCGCCGCTGCGGGGCTGTCCGGCGAGGCATCGGCGGCCTGGCTGGCGAACCGCCCGGCCGCGAGCGGCGACTATCGCACGGACGTTGCCGCATTCGGCCGGACCTGGCGCCTCGGGCTCGATCTCCTGGCGGCGCTGCCAAACAAACCGAGCCGCAACGCCGCGCAGGCGAGCGCCGCGGCGCTGATCCACCGGATGGACCGCGCCGCGCGCGACGCGTTCCTCATCGCCCACGTGGAGGCGCTCTATCGCGCGCTGACCAAAAATTTGGCCGCCTTCGTGCGCGTGGAAAATCTGGTTTACGACGCCGCGATCCAGGTGCCAGGCCTCGTGCCGACGCGCGCGGAGGTGGAGCGCGAAAGCCTCCTCGATCAGAGCGCCAAGGAAGGGCGCGAGATCGACCAGGGCATCCTGCTCTCCCGCGTGTTCGCGCACGAGCCGGCCGGCGTCCATCTGTGCCACGCCATGCTGCTGCCCCGCCCGGAAGCCTGGGACCTCCTCGCGCGTTTGCGCGAGCGCGGCAGGATCGATCTCGGCGCGGCCTCGGTCGAGCGGCGCGGCAAGGCGGCGATCGTCACCTTGCGCAATCCGCGCTTCCTCAACGCCGAGGACACCGGCACGATCGCCGACCAGGAAACCGCGGCCGATCTCGCCATTCTCGACCCGGCAAGCGACATCGCGGTGCTGCGCGGCGACGTGGTCGAGCATCCGAACTATCGCGGCCGGCGCCTGTTTTCCGCGGGCCTCAACCTGACGCACCTCTATCGCGGCAAGATTCCGTTCGTCTGGTACATCACGCGCGACATGGGCTTCGTCAACAAGCTGATGCGCGGGGTGGCCAAGCCCGACCTCGCGCCCGAGGATCCGGCCGGCGGCAGCATCGAGAAGCCGTGGATCGCCGCGGTCGACGGGTTCGCCATCGGCGGCGGCTGTCAGATCCTGCTGGCGGTCGACTACGTGCTGGCGGCGAGCGACGCCTACATGACCCTGCCGGCGCGCAAGGAGGGGATCATCCCGGGCTGCGCCAACCTGCGGCTGCCGCGTTTCGTCGGCGACCGCATCGCCCGCCAGGCGATCATGTACGGCCGCCGCCTCGACTGCGACAGCCCGGAAGGGCGGCTCATCTGCGACGAGGTCGTGCCGCCGCACGAGATGGACGCCGCGCTCGCGCGCGTCATCGACGGGATGACCAGCTCCGGCGTGGTCAGTGCCTGCGGCAACCGCCGCGCCTTCCGGGTCGGCCAGGAGCCGCTCGATCTGTTCCGCCGCTACATGGCCGCCTATGTGCGCGAACAGGCCTATTGCCACTTCAGCCCGGCGCTGATAGCCAATCTCGAACGGCACTGGAACGCGCAGCAGCGGCGGGAGTGAGCGCTGCCGTAGGGCCACGCGCCTCGTATAACCAAAGATTATAATTGCGCAGAACGAACTGCCGAAATTCCCCTTTAGATTCAACGATCGAAAAAATCCTCATCCTCGCGGCGCCGGCGGCAGGCGATAGAGCTCGCCGTACTTGGCGCGCAGATAGGCGATGTAGGGGCGCATGCTCATCGGCTCGCCGGTCGCCCGCTCGATCAACTCGTTCGGCGTGTATGTGCGCCCGTGTTGATAGACGCGCTCGGTGAGCCAAGCGCGCAGCATGCCGAATTCTCCTCTCTCGATCTCCTGCGGGATTTGCGGATGCGCCTTGACGGCGGCGGCATGGAACTGCGCGTTCAAAATGTTGCCGAGGGTGTAGCTGTGAAAGGCGCCGCCGATGCCGCCGGCATACCAATGCACGTCCTGCAGGCAGCCGTCGCGGTCGTCGGGCGGCACCAGGCCGAGATGCGCTTGCATGGCCTCGCGCCAGGCCTCGGGGAGATGTTTGACCGCCAGCCGGCTTTCCAGCAGTTCCAGCTCCAGCTCGAAGCGCAGCATGATGTGAAGATTGTAGGTCACCTCGTCGGCGTCGGTGCGGATCAGCGATCGCTCGACCTTGTTGATGGCGCAGTAGAACGTTTCGGGAGCCACCTGCCCGAACTGGTCCGGGAATGTGTGCTGCAAGAGCGGATAGAAGTGGCGCCAGAACGCGCGGCTGCGCCC
>DASPZC010000295.1:0-4995 GCA_035636455.1 Xanthobacteraceae bacterium | reverse complement strand
CTCTCAGTGGGGCACTGACCACCACGCCAGCGCGAACAGGCCGGCCGCGCCGGCGAGCGCGCCCAGGACGAGGCCGAGCGCCAGCACCGCCGCGATGCGCATCCGGCGGCGACGGCGCGTGACGAGGTCGATCAGCGCATCGCGCGCGGCAAGCTCGGTGTCCCCGGCCAGCACCCGCTCACGCTCGATCAGCCGGCGGGCGACGTATTTCGTCACCAGCCCGGCCATCTCCGCCACATCCGCCGATTCGCCGAGCACGCGCCGCCCGTAGCGGGTGTCCTGCACGAAGCGGTAGACGCGCTTGTCGCGCCCCATCACCACATGGGCGACCATGTCGATCCACAGCCGCGGCTGGTCGCCGCGCGTGACGCCGCGCTCGAACAGCTCGACCTCGGCGGGGATGTCGGCGAACAGCGGATCGAGCGCCTCGTTGAGGATCTCCAGGCGCGCCACCTCGGCGTCGTGCAGGTCGACGACGACGCCAGTGCGCTCCGCCAGGTCGATGCGGGCCTGGCGCACCGCCTCCTTGAGCCGCGACGCGCGCGCGCCTCCAGCCTCGGCGTTGCTGTCGGTCATGCCGTCCC
The DNA here is from genome assembly GCA_035636455.1 of Xanthobacteraceae bacterium. GTDB lineage: Bacteria > Pseudomonadota > Alphaproteobacteria > Rhizobiales > Xanthobacteraceae > AP-16. The sequence continues at coordinate 4,411 of DASPZC010000295.1, read as the reverse complement.
GTCCTTGTCCCGCGGCAAGGTACCAACTTCCGCCGGTGGGGCAAAGACAGCGGTCACGCCGATGCAGCTAATTCACGCGGTTGCCGGGGATTTCTCCGCCGCCGGCTTGTCGAGCAGGCTCGCGCGCGGCAGGCGCAGCTCGCTGACGATCAGGTTGACGCGGCTCTCGAGATCGATCGGATCCGACGATGGCAGGAGCCCGATCTCCTGCACCAGGTCGCGCACCTCGGCGCGCGCCATCACGTGCGCCATGTTGGTCTTCAACCCGAGCCGCGCCTCGTCGAGCGGATCGAACGCGGTGAGCCCGACCGGGAAGAACTCCCGGTAGATCACGCGGTCGGACAGGCCGTGCGCGGTGCGGAAGCCGAGTTCCGGCGCCATCGTTTCCAGCATTTCCTGGACCTGGCGCTGGTTGCGCGACATCAGCCGCGGCAGCCGGTTGCGCACGACCACCCAGTCGGTCGGCCGGCTCGACACCAGGCTGCGCCGTTCGCTCGCCAGCGCCACCATCTCGGCATAGCGCGAGCGCCGCGGCTTGAAGTCGCTCGACGGCGCCATGGTGCCGATCACATCGAGATCGACGAAGCTGTCGTTGAGCGGCGTGATCAGCGTGTCGGCGAGCGCATGCGCCAGCATGCTCAAATGATTCTCGCCGCTCGGCGTGTCGATGACGACGAAGTCGTAGCCGTCCGGCAGCGCCGCGAGCGCGGAGGTGAACGCGGCCGCATCGGTCGCGTCGGGGTGCGGCGCGGCGACGCTCGGCTCGGCGACCGTGTAGTGATCGGGCAGCTCGAGCGCCACGTCGTGCAGGCGGCTCCATTCCTGCCGGTTCTCGATGTAGCGCGTGAGCGTTTGCTGGGTGAGATCGAGATCGAACGAGGCGACCCGCCGCTCTTCCTTGAGCAGCGAGACGACGAGATGCATCGCCACCGTCGACTTGCCGCAGCCGCCCTTGTGATTGCCGATGACGACGACATGCGGCCCCGAACCGGCCTTGCTGGGCGAATTTTTCCGCACGGCCCCTCCTCCCGCGGCGATGCTGCAACGTATTGTCCTACCGGCGCATCCACCCGCTGAGCGTGACGATTCGCAAAAGCCTGCACGATCTTTGTGACGGCGTTGGGGCCGCAAATCTCAATTGTGGTGAATTCGCGGCTGTTTGGAGGAGCATCAGTTGCAGCCCGGATGAGCGAAGCGACATCCGGGAACGCCGAGCCCGCATCTCGCTGCGCTCATGCGGGCTACAGCAGCCCGCGCCGGGCGAGATTGCGCATCAGCGCGGCGGTGCCGAAGCGCCAGGGCGGCGCGCGGTCGCAGGTGGTCACCACGTTGACGAGCGCGCCGAGTCTTTGCGAGGCGATCGTCACCACGTCCCCCGCCTGATGCGTAAAGCCCTGGCCGGGCGCGCCGCGGTCCTGGACCGGCGCGAACATGGTGCCGAGGAAGAGCACGGCGCCGTCCGGGTACTGGTGATGCGGGCCGATCATCTGGCCGACCAGGTCGGCGGGATCGCGGCTGATCCGCGCCATGGCGCTCGTGCCTTCGAGCCGGAAGCCGTCGCTGCCCTCGACCGTGAGCCGCACCTCGGCGCGCCGCACGTCGTCGAGCGAAAAGGTGCGGTCGAACAGGCGGATGAACGGACCGATCGCGGTCGAGGCGTTGTTGTCCTTCGACTTGCCGAGCAGCAGCGCCGAGCGGCCCTCGAGGTCGCGCAGGTTGACGTCGTTGCCGAGCGTGGCGCCGACGATCGCGCCCGCCGCGTTGACCACGACGACCACTTCCGGTTCCGGGTTGTTCCAGGTCGACTGCGCTAGGATGCCGATCTCAGCGCCGGTGCCGACCGCCGCCATGGCCGGCGCCTTGGTGAAGATTTCCGCGTCCGGCCCGATGCCGACCTCGAGATATTGCGACCACAGATTCTTGGCCTGCAGCAGCCGCTTCAGATCGGCCGCCTGGGAGGACCCAGGTTTTAGTCCCTCGATCGCGCCGCCGAGCGCGGCCTCGACCTCGGCGCGCACGGCTGCGGCTTTGTCCGGCGCCCCGCGCGCCTGCTCCTCGATGACCCGCTCCAGCAGCGAGATCGCGAAGGTCACGCCGGCCGCCTTGATCGCCTGCAGGTCGATCGGCGCGAGCAGCCACGGTTTTGTCGGATCGCGCCCCGCTTCCGGCGTGTTGGCGAGCACCCCCGCCAGCGCGCCGATCTTCTCCCCCGCCGCGGCAGCGGCCGCCGCCGCCGGCTCGGTTGCCTCGCACAGGTCGCGCATGGTCGGAAACGCGCGCGAGATGTCGTAGAGGCCGTCGGCGCGCACGGCGGCGACTGCCGGTCCGTCCACGTCCGGCCGCCAGACGCGGCCGACTAAGGTGCCGGAAGTGCCGTCCGCCGGCAGCGCCGCGGCGGGATCGAGATTCAGAGGCGCCATCTCTGCCGCGAACCTCAGCCGCCGACCTCGGCGAGGCCTTCGGGAAAGAACATGTCCTTCCAGTCGCCCGGCGGGCCGCGCAAGCTGCCGGTCTTCGCCATGAACTCGACCAGGGAGCGGATGTTGAGCGGCTTCAAGGTGTAGATGATCTCCGGATCGCTCAGGACTTCCTTGATGTCCGCGATCGGCGTCTTCTCGCCGCTCACCTTCAGGTAGGTTTCGGCCGCGCGGTCCTTGTCGGCATTGATGATGTCGGTCGCCTCGCGCAGCGCCGAAAGAAACGCGGCGTAGAGCTTGGGGTTGTCGCGGCGGAATTTCGTCGTGGCGGCGATCACGTTGAACGAGACGCCGCCCTCCAGCAGCTCGGTGCTCTTGATGAGGGTTCGCACGTTCGGGTTCTTCAGCTGGCGGTACTGGAACGGCGGCGAGGAGAAATTCGCCGTCACCTCCGAGGGACCGCCGAGCATGGCCGCGGTCGCGTCCGGATGCGCCATCGATACCGTGAGATGATCGAGCGCGTTGAAGCGCGCCTCGCCGAACGCCTTCGCGGCCGCCATCTGCAGCAGGATCGCCTGCATCGACACCTTCACGGCCGGCATGGCGATGCGGTGATGGTCCTTGAAATCGGCGAGCGAGCGGATCGCCGGATCGCGCACGTTGAGATGGAGCGGCGCGACGTTCAACGCGGTCGCCCCCTTCACGTCCATGGTGCCGCGCGTCTTCGACCAGATGGTGACGATGCCGGGAATGCCGAGGCAGACGAAATCGACGGTGCCGGAGATCAGCGCGTCGTTCATCACGTCGCTCGAGCGGAACGTCGCCCATTCGACGCTCACGTCGCCGAGCCCGGCCGCCTTGGCGTGCTTCTCGATCAGCTGGCGGTCCTGCATGATCATGAACTGCAGGTAGCCGAGCCCGAACTGTTTGGCGACGCGCAGGGTCGTGGCGTCGGCCCGGGCGGGCGGCGGATCGGCCAGCGCCAGGCCGACCGCGGCAAGCAGGAGCGCACGCAATGCGAGACGCCAAGACATGGCCAACCCTCCCCAGCGACGCGATAGGCCGCGACATGCCTGCCCAAACGATACTACAATGGCTGGCGTATGTTCGAGCCCGGCAGCGGCCCGGGCCAACGCCCGGTCACAAGGGCGCCTGACGGAGGGACAACGATGGCGAGCGGGCTTGCCCGTGCGCAGAAACCGGCGCGCGCGGACACGGCGGGAGCGCCGCTCCTCGTCGTCGACGACGTGACCCTGCAGTACAAGACCGAGCAAAGCCTCGTCACCGCGACCTACAAGGTCGGCTTCGAGGTCTATGCCAGCGAGCGCTTCGTGGTGCTGGGGCCGTCCGGCTGCGGCAAGTCGACCCTGCTCAAGGCGGTCGCCGGATTCATGGCGCCGGTCGGCGGCTCGATCCGCCTCAACGGCCGCGCCATCGACCGCCCCGGCTCCGACCGCATGATGGTGTTCCAGGAATTCGACCAGCTGCTGCCGTGGAAGACCGTGCTCGGCAACGTGATGTTTCCGCTGCGGGTCAACCGGCTGCTGCCGCGCAAGGAGGCGCGCGAGCACGCGCGCGCGCTGCTCGCCAAGGTCAACCTCACCCGCTTCGAGGACGTCTATCCGCACATGCTCTCCGGCGGCATGAAGCAGCGCGTCGCCATCGCCCGCGCGCTCGCCATGGAACCGGCGGTGCTGCTGATGGACGAGCCGTTCGCCGCGCTCGACGCGCTGACCCGGCGCAAGATGCAGGAGGAGCTGGCGGCGCTGTGGGACGACGTGCGCTTCACCGTGCTGTTCGTCACCCATTCGATCGAGGAGGCGCTGCTGATCGGCAGCCGCATCCTCGTGCTCTCGCCGCATCCCGGCCGGGTCAAGGCCGAGCTCGACGCCGACCATCTGGCGTTCGACGACATCGGCACGCCGGCGTTCGAGGCGCTGCACCGGCGCATCCATACGCTCCTGTTCTCCGACCGCATCGAGACCGCGCTCGCA
>DASPZC010000294.1:0-4783 GCA_035636455.1 Xanthobacteraceae bacterium | reverse complement strand
CCCGCACATGGGCAATGGCATAGACGAAGCCGCGATCAACCAGGGACAGCCGGCTGGTGCCGAACGCCGCCGGCATCGACATTCCGTAGGCGCCGTAGCCGTAGAGCAGGCACGATGCGGTGCCGTCGGGCACCACACCTTTCCGGTGCAGCAGCGAGATCGGAACCGTCTCGCCATCCGTCGCCGGCGCGAACAGCCGCCGCGTCACGTAGGCCGACGGATCGTGGCCGCTCGGCACCTTCTGGCGCTTGCGCAGCGTGCGGCTGCGCCCGGCCAGATCATAGTCCCACACCTCGGCCGGCGTGGTCATGGACGAATAGGTGAAGCGCAGGAGGTCGGTGGCGAATTCGAAATCGGTCGCCATGCCGAGCGCGTAGGCCTCCTCGGCAAACGCGATCTCGTGCTCCTCGCCGGACGCGAGATGCCGCACCACGATCCGCGGCAGGCCGTCCTCGCGCTCGATCCGCACGAGCCAGTCGCGCAACAGCGCGATCCCCATCACGTAGATGCCCGGCCGGTGCGGGACGAGATCGCGCCAATGCGCGCGCCCGGGCGTGGCGAGCGGCGTCCATGCGATCTTGAAATCCTCGGCGCCGTCCGCGTTGGTGCAGATCACGAGAGCCGGCTCGCCGAGCAGGTCGGGATGATGCTCGACCTCGTAACGCACCGAGGTTTCGCGCGGGGCCACCACGAACGGGACCGCATCCGCCACGGTGAGGTCGATCAGCCGCGATTCCGCGGTCTCGTGATCGTGGATCGAGATTTCGGCAAACCGGCGCGCCTGCAGGCCCGACAGAGAGACAAAGAACCCTGCCTCCGGCTCCTCGTAGACCAGCACATCGCTGTCGGCCGGAGTTCCGATGCGGTGCCGGTAGACGCGCGAGGGCCGGTGGTTGCGATCGAGCCGCACGTAAAGGAATGCCGTCGCGTCCTGCATCCACACCACATTGCCGGCGCCGTCGGGCACCGAGTCGGGCAGGTCCTCGCCGCTCGCAAGGTCGCGCACCCGGATCGTGTAGAACTCCGAGCCCGCCTCGTCGCACGACCACGCCAGGCGCTTGTGGTCGGGCGAATGATGCGTGCCGCCGAGCCGGAAATAGCTCTTACCTGCCGCAAGCGCGTCGCCGTCGAGCAGGATCTGCTCCGGTCCGCCGTCGCGCGGCTGCCGGCACACGATCGGATGCTGCCCGCCCTCCCGATGGCGGTCGTAATAGGCAAAAGCGCCGTCCGCGCTCGGCACGCTCGACTCGTCCTCCTCGATGCGGCCCTTCATTTCGGCGAACAGCGCCGCCTGCAGCTCGGTGGTGTCGGCCAGCGCCGCGTCGGCATGGGCGTTCTCCGCCTCGAGATAGGCGCGGATCGCCGGATCGAGCACGGCAGGATCGCGCATCACCTCCTGCCAGTTGCTCGCCTTGAGCCAGGCGAACTCGTCGATCAGCGTGACGCCGTGCCAATTGGACACGCTCGGCCGCGCCTCGGCGCGCGGGGCGCTGGGCGCGGAGGCGGGCGGTTGGTTTGCGCGCTCGAGCATCGAAAGACCAAATTGTCGAGGGTTCGCCCAGCCAGGCCCGGACGGCCCCGTGCCTAGCCCGGATGAGGATGCCGACGCAAGCTCGCGCGGGCGCCTCAGCTCTTGCCGGCGCCGGGACTGAATTTGAGCGCGGTGCCGTTCATGCAGTAGCGCGCGAGCCCGTGCAGGAGTGCCGGGGGTATAGCCATTCTTGCCGGGTTTTCGCCCGGCCGCGCCTGCAGCGGGATTTTCGGCTCTATTTGCCGGGACGGAAAGTCCAAGGAAAAGCGCAATATCCGCGCCGACTAATGTTGCGTCTGACGATATTTTACTTGCCAGCGGCGCGGTTATACTACACAACTAAGGCTCGAATCTTGAGGCTGGCGGCGGGGGCTGTCGCTGTCCGAGAGGGGGGACTTCGCGGGCGGCGGACGCCGGCCGGAAGATCGATCGCAACGCCAACAAGATCAGGACCCACACCACCGATGACCGACAATCCCAAGGGCGGCGACGTCATCGCGCTGACCGCCAACATCGTCTCCGCCTATGTGAGCAACAATTCGGTATCCGCCGGCGACATTCCCAGCCTGATCAACCAGGTGCATTCGGCCCTGGTCCGGGTTTCGGGCGGTCACGGCGAATCCCCGCCCGAGCCGTTGAAGCCGGCCGTGTCGGTCAAGAAGTCGATCACGCCCGAGTACATCGTCTGCCTCGAGGACGGGAAGAAGTTCAAGTCGCTCAAGCGGCACCTGCGCACCCAGTACAACATCACGCCGGAGCAATACCGCGAGAAATGGGGACTGCCGGCCGACTATCCGATGGTGGCGCCGAACTACGCGGCGGCCCGCTCGCAGCTTGCCAAGCAGATGGGGCTTGGCCAGCAGCGGCGCCGGCGCTCGCGCTAGACCATGATCCCGAAAAAGCCTGCCCCGGACTTGATCCGGGGTGGATACCGGTTTTCGGAAAAGATCATGCTCCAACAAAATGCTAAAGCGAGATGACGATCCGAAGAAAAGTCATCTCGATTTAGGCGCCCCCCTCGAACGACGCGACAATCCAAGAATCGACCAGACCGGCCACGGGTCGGCTGGCGGGCAGACCGGGAGGATGCGATGAGTCTGACACGGCGTTGGCGCGGCAAATCTCGCGCCGTTGGCCCCGTTGCGGCGGCAGCTTTCCTCGGCCTTCTCGTTGCGCCGACGGGCGCGCAGACCCCGGGCGGAATTCCTGGCGTCGTGGCGGCCGACGCCCAACCCGAATTGGTCCACGAGGGATATGTATTCACCGAGGGGCCGGTCGGCACCGCGGATGGCGGCCTTTACTTCTCCGACATCCGGGCAAATCGAATCTATCTTCTCGAGGCGGGCGGAAAGATCGCGTTGGTCCGCGAGCACACGAACGCGGCCAACGGCCTCGCGCTGACGCGGGACGGCGACCTGCTCTGCGCGGAAGGCCAGGGCAAGCGAATTTCCAAGATGAGCGCCGACGGGCGCCTCAAGACAGTCGTCGAGGGCCCGGAGGACCGGCCGTTCCTGGCGCCGAACGATCTGATCGTCGACGCCAAGGGCGGCATCTACTTCACCGACCCCGGCCCGCGCCCGGTGGTGCCCGGCCGCGTCGTTTTCGTCTATTACCTGTCGCCCGGCGCCAAGGAACCGATCGTCATCGACGATCGGATAGCCCGGCCCAACGGGCTCACGCTGACGCGCGACGGCAAGACGCTGATCGTCGTCGACACGCTGGGCAACACGGTTTTTGCCTACGACGTCGAGCCCGACGGCAAGGTCAAGAACAAGCGGCCTTTTGCCGAGTTGCGCGACATTCCCGAGGGCAAGGAGAGCGTCGCGGACGGCATGGCGCTCGATCGCGACGGCCGCGTGTTCATCACGACAGTCGTCGGAATTCAGGTCTTCGACGGCGCCGGCGGATACCTTGGCACCATCCGCGTGCCGCGCCAGCCGGCCAATGTGGCGTTCTCCGGGCCGGACAAGCAAATCCTCTATATCACGGCGCGCGAGGGCCTCTATCGCCTCAAGACGCTGACGCGCGGACCCGACCGCCTCGGCAAGTGATTACGGTAGTACGCTAGGCCGGCACCGCCAGCGCCGTGCGCGCGTCGGCCTTGATGCGCTCGACCATGGATTTGAAGCCGTTCGAGCGCTGCGGCGTGAGATGCTCGCGCAGGCCCAGCCGGTTGAACAGGGCGATGGCGTCGTCCGCGAGGATCGCCCGCGCCGGCTTGCCCGAATAGAATGCGAACAGGATGGCGATCAGCCCGCGCACGATGTGCGCGTCGCTGTCGCCCGCGAAGGTCAGCACCGGCCCGTCCTTGCCGTCGGGCTTGACGTCGGTCGAGAGCCACACCTGGCTGGCGCAGCCCTGCACCTTGTTGGCATCCGTGCGCGCCGCGTCCGGCAGCGGCGTCAATTCCCGGCCAAGCTCGATGACGTACCGATAGCGGTCGTCCCAGTCGTCGAGGAGCGAGAAATTCTCGATGATGTCGTCGATGCTCATGGGCCGCACGATCCTGCGACCCCGATATATGCCCGCCGGAGGCCCCGGTCGAGCCCGTCCCGGATGCGGTGGAACGGGTGTCAGGCCGAGTGCTTGCCGTCCGCGTCCTTGCGCGGCTGCGGGCCGCGCCAGGGGAGCGCCAGATCGGTCGGCGTCAGCGTGTTCTGCGAGGGCTTGCGCGCGCTTGCCGCCGACGATGCGCCGTTGTTCTGCGCCTGCTCGTGCCCGAGCTTTTCGTTGAGGAAGTCGTAGAGCATCTTGGCGCCGCCTTGTGCCTTGTGCCCGAGGTGGACGAGCGCCTGCGAGCCGACCGCGCAGGCATCGGGCTGGCGCACGCAGAACTGGCGCATGTCGGAGACCGCGGCGTTTGCGGCCCCGATGGCGTCGCCGGTGCCGATCTGCGGCGCGACTGCGCCGCGCTCCGCACGATCGCTCGGCAGCAGCAGAACGACGATGGTGAGCCAGAACGCCAGCTTGAGAAGGAACTTCATGGCCCCTGTCCCTGGCGGCTTATTTCTTTTGCCGCATTCGATCACGCTAGCAGACAGCTTTGAAAGCCGGGTTCGCGATTTTGCGCGTATTTGTCGCGAATGCGCCGCGACTTTTCATAAAATTTGAAGCATCGACCTCGGCGCCGGCATGGGCGGCCCGCGCGCGCCCGACCCGCGCGGGCCGCGGCATCTCGGAGCATGGCTGCCCGGCCGGTGCCGCGTCTCAACCGGCCGTTCACCATGACCGATAAAATTCGCACGATTCCCG
>DASPZC010000293.1:0-6253 GCA_035636455.1 Xanthobacteraceae bacterium | reverse complement strand
ATCCATGTGCCGATGCTGCGCCGCGCGCCGGCGCCGTGCGGACGACGCCGCCGGTTGACCGAGGCCGATCTCCTGCGCGCCGGCGAGGCGATCCTTCTCGCGCTCGTTCGCGCGGCGCGCGGCCGGCAGCGCGGAGGCCGGATGTCCGCCAAACCCGCGACTGCTGCAGTTCCGATTCCGGTTCAACCGAGGCGAAAACCCGAGTCGCAACAGGCCCTTGCTGCGGCCAGCGGATAGTTCGACTTCGTCGGCTCAGATGGACGTTTAAGGCGGCTTCGCGCCGGCTTTGCGGCTTTGTTTACCATGTCGGCGAAGCTCCCGGGCGTCCCATCCCGGCACAGCCCGCTGGCCCGGGACTTGAACCGTACGGCTCCCGATTCAAGGAGCCGCCCATGGCCCTCGACCGCCGCCGCTTCCTCACCTTCTCGGCCGTCGGCGCCGCCGCCGTTGCCGAGCCGTTCACGGCGGAGCGCGCGGTCGCCGGCCCGCGCTCGTCGGTCGGCATCGATGCGATCCATCTCGGCGTGCGCGCCGGCAGCCAGGACGACCAGACGCGCGCCCTGCAGGAGGCGATCGATCGGGCGGCGGGGGCGCGCGTCCCGCTCGTGCTCGGGCCGGGCGTGTACCGGGCGGGCGGCCTCAAACTGTCGAGCGGCGCGCAGATCATCGGCGTGCGCGGCGCAACCCGCCTCGTCCTCACCCGCGGCCCGTCGCTCGTCTCCTCGACCCATGCCGACGGCATCGCGCTCATCGGCCTCACCTTCGACGGCGACGGCGTGCCGCTCCCCGAGCGGCGCGGCCTCGTCCACCTTTCGGAGGGCCGCGGCGTGCGGATCGCCGATTGCGAGGTCATCGCGGCGGGCCGCCACGGCATCACGCTGGAGGCGATCGAGGGCGAGGTGACGGGCTCGAGCGTGACCGGCGCCGACGAGGCCGCCATCTTCTCGCTCGATGCGCGCGGCCTGCGGCTCGCCGGCAACACCATCCGCGCGGCCGGCAACAACGGCATCCTGGTCTGGCGCGCGGCGCCGGGCGACGACGGCACGCTCGTCGTCGACAACCGTATCGAGGACACCGCAGCGCGCGCCGGCGGCTCCGGCCAGAACGGCAATGCCATCAACGTGTTTCGCGCCGGCAACGTGATCGTGCGCGGCAATCGCATCAGCGCAGCGGCGTTCTCCGCCGTGCGCGGCAACGCCGCGTCGAACCTGCAGATCGCCGGCAATACCTGCACCGGCTTGGGCGAGGTGGCGCTCTATGCCGAGTACGGGTTCGAGGGCGCGGTAATCGCCAATAACGTGGTCGACGGCGCGGCGCTCGGCGTCGTCGTCACCAATTTCCGCGAAGGGGGGCGCCTCGCCGTGGTGCAGGGCAACGTCATCCGCAATCTCGCGGCCAAGCGTCCCGCCGGCGCCGATCCGCACGACGCCGCCGGCATCGGCATCGCCGTCGAGGCCGACACGGCGGTCACCGGCAATGTGATCGAGGGCGCGCCGACCGCCGGCATCTACGCCGGATGGGGACCCTATCTGCGCGACGTGAGCGTCACCGGCAACGTGGTGCGCGCGTCTCCCGTCGGCATCGCCGTGTCGGTCGCCCCCGGCGCCGGATCGGCCTTGATCGCCGACAACCTGATTTCCGGGGCGCAGCGCGGCGCCATCCTCGGCATGGACGGCCGCAACGCCGTGACCGGCGAACTCGCGGGCGACACGCCGGCGCGCTTCGCCCACCTCGCCATCAGCGGAAACCGGGTGCGGTAATCAATCCGCCGACTTCCTCGCGTGACGCGTTGCGGCTATCTATGCAGGAATGTCTCCTGCCGAAATATCCGAGAACGATTTTCCCGACCAAGGCATTCTGTGGCGCGGCTGGGACGACGAGACGCTGCGCATCATCGCGGACAAACAGCGGCCGGTCCTGCTGTTCGTGGCGGACCCCGATCCCCTGGTCTGGCCTTTCCTGCGCGAGATTTTCAAGGCGATGCCGGCCAATGCCCGGCTGCGGGAGTTGTTGCACGACTTCTTTACCCCGCTGTTCATCGAGGCCCGCGCTCTGCCCGAGGACCTCAGGGCATTCGGCGCCGGCAGCCGCTATCACGTTGCGGTGCTCTCGCCGCACGGTTTCACACCCATGGTGACGGTGAACGTCCTGCGGGCGCCGGACGAGGTGATCGCCACGATCGTCGACACCCTCGAGCGCCTCGCCGACGTTTGGCGGTCCGTCGACTGAGGCTCACGTTACAGGCAGCACCGCCTCGCTCGGCCGCAGGCGCCCGACCTTCACTCCGTTCCAATTGCGCAGGATCGGCCGCGCGAAGCCGTCCAGCAACGCGCGGGCATCGCCGTCGAGCCGCATGAGCCGGATGAGCACGGCGGCCATGACCGCCTCGGCGGCGCGCCCGGCGCCGTCGTCGACCTTGACGGCGATGCCGACCCCCTGCGCCGGAATGGCGCCGCAGAGCACGCCCTCGGCTCCGGGCTTCACGAAGACGCCTTCGCGAAATCGTTCCAACGCGGCGGTGGCGAAGCGGCCGGTGCCGGCGACGTAGTAGGGCTCGGCGGCGCACGCGGCCCGCAGGCGCGCCGCGGCCTGCGCCCGCACCGGCGCGAGGCCATGGCCGGTGGCGAAGCGCGCGAAGGCGCGGGCGAGACTCGGCAGCGGCATCGCCCAGGTGGGGACCGAGCACCCGTCGATGGCGCGGCTGCCCTCGGCGAGCGCGACGCCGGCGAGATTTTCCAGCGCGGCTTTGACCGCGCGCTGCACCGGATGCGCGGGCGCGCCGTAGCCGCGATGCTCGATGCCGAGCCGGCAGGCGACGCAGAGAAACCCGGCGTGCTTGCCGGAGCAGTTGTTGTGCAGCGCCGAGGGCCCGCGGCCGGCGCGGACGAGCGCGTGGCTTGACGGCTGATGGCTCGGCCAGTGGGCGCCGCATTCGAGCGCCGCTTCATCGAGCCCGACGCGCTCGAGCATGCCCTCGACCGCGGCGACATGGGCCGGCTCGCCGCCGTGCGAGCCGCAGGCGATCGCCAGCTCCTTGTCGCCGAGCCCGTATTGGTCGGCCGCCCCGGTCTCGATCAGCGGCAGCGCCTGCAGGGCCTTGACGGCGGAGCGCGGAAAGACCGGCTGCGCCACGTCGCCGAGCGCCAGCACGCTTGCGCCATCCGCGTCGACCACCGCGACCGCGCCGCAATGAACGCTCTCGATCAAGGCGCCGCGCAGGACTTCCACCAGAACCGGATTGGCCATGGTTCCGGCGCAGCCTAGCGCATGTTCCGGCGAAAGCCTGCCCCGGACTTGATCCGGGGTGGACACCGGTTCGCCGATAAGAACATGCGCCACTCAATGACTCTAGAGCATGTTCCGGTTCCGAAGGAACGGGACATGCTCTAGGCGCCGCCCCAGGCCTGCCCCCAGCGATCCTGGTAAACGATCTCGGGCAGCGGCCCACGCCCCACCGGTCCGAATTTCCCCAGCGGATAACCGATGGGAATGATGGCGTAGGAATGAACGCCGGGCGGCAATCCGAGCGCGGCCTCGGTCTCCTTCTCGTAGAGGAGATGGCGTGTCGTGAGCGTGGCGCCGAGTCCGAGAGCGCGCGCCGCCAGCAGCATGTTCTGCACGGCGGGATAGATGCTCGCGCCGGACCAGCGGTTGGGCGACTGTTTGCCGTGCTCGATACACGCCACGATCCAGACCGGCGCCTCGTGGAAATGCTCGGTGAGGTGCTGCACGGCCGCGGCCTGGCGGCGATAGCGCTCCGGGTCGATGCCCGGCGGCGGCGTGCCCGACCGGTAACGCGGCCCGATCACCTCGTCGAAGGCACGCTGATACCAGACCTGCACCGCCTGCTTGATGGCGCGGTCCTTGATGATAAGGAAGCGCCAGCGCTGCTCGTTCCCGCCGCTGGGCGCACACTGCCCCGCTTCGATGATGCGATGGATGAGGGCATCAGGCACGGGGTCGGGCTTGAGGCGCCGCATCGACCGCGTCGTGTGGATGATGTCGAAGAGATCGGTGCTGTCGGCCATGGGACGCCCTCCCTGTCGCGAACGCGCTGCCGTCAAGGCCATATTCGCGTCGAAATTCTGAGCCCACTTCGCCCGCCATGCGCTTCCGCGTCAAGACGATCGCCATCGTCCTCGCCGCCCTGTTCCTCGTGCCGGTCGCCATGCGCGGCGTGCTCCATTACGCGGGCGACCACCCGCGCAGCTGGCGCGACGCGGATTGGTCGAGCGCCGGCCTGCTGCCGCCGGCCGCGCAGGATCCGCCGGCGCGCGTTCTGGTGATGGCCGGCCGCACCGGCGGCTGGAAGAGCGTTTTCGCGGTGCATACCTGGATCGTGGTCAAGCCGGACAACGCGGCGAGCTACACGCGCTACGACCTCACCGGCTTCGGCCGGCTGGTCCACGTCAACGGCTGGGCGGCCGACGCCCGCTGGTTCGGCTACACGCCGCACATCGTCGCCGATATTCGCGGGCCGGCGGCAGCCGTGGCCATCCCGAAGATCGAGGCGGCGGTCGCGCATTATCCATTGGGCCAGCCCGGCGACTATCGGATGTGGCCGGGACCGAACAGCAACACGTTCGTCGCGACCGTGCTGCGGGCGGTGCCTGAGCTCGCGATCGCCATGCCGCCCGAGGCGGTCGGCAGGGATTTTCGCGTCGATGGCGCGTTCTACGGCCTGACGAACAGCGAAACAGGCATCGAGGCGAATTTCTGGGGCCTGCTGGGGATCAAGCTCGGCTGGGTCGAGGGGGTCGAGGTCAACCTGCTCACCCTGGTCGCGGGCCTCGACGTGCGCCATCCGGCGGTCAAGCTGCCGGGTTTTGGGCGCATCGGCATCGAGGCGACGGCGCCGACCGCGACCGCCAAGCCGCGATAGGCTATACGGCCGGGGTGCACCCCGGCAGGCGAGCCATGCCGTCGCTCTCGATCATCATTCCGGTGCTCAACGAGGCCGCCGCGATTGGCGACGCGCTGGCCGCGCTCGCGCCCTGTCGCGCCCGCGGGGTCGAAGTCGTGGTGGTCGATGGCGGCAGCCGCGACGGCACCGCGGCCATCGCGCGCCCGCTCGCGGACCATCTGCTGTCGGCGCCGCGCGGGCGCGGGTCGCAGATGAACGCGGGCGCCGCGATTGCAAGCGGCGACGTGCTGCTGTTTCTCCATGCGGACGCACGATTGCCGCCCGACGCGGAGCGTCTCGTTCTGCTCGGCCTGCAAGCGTCGGAGCGCGCGTGGGGCCGTTTCGACGTCACGATCGCGGGGCGAAGCCCGCTGCTGCGCCTGGTGGCGGCGATGATGAACCTGCGCTCGCGGCTCACCGGGATCGCGACCGGCGACCAGGCGATGTTCGTGACGCGCGAGGCCTTTGCGCAGGCCGGCGGTTTTCCCGACATTCCGTTGATGGAAGACATCGTCCTGTCACGGCGCCTCAAGCGCATCGGCCGGCCGGCGTGTCTCCCCGCGCGGGTCGTCACCTCGGGCCGCCGATGGGACCAGCACGGCATCGTGCGCACCACCGTCATGATGTGGCGGTTGCGGCTCGCCTTCTTCCTCGGCGCGGAGCCGGCCCGCTTGGCGCGGCGATACGGCTATGGCGCCGGCGACGCTTGAGCCGGTGGCGGTGGCGATCCTCGCCAAGGCGCCGGTCCCGGGCTCGGTGAAGACGCGGCTCATCCCGGCGCTCGGCGCGGATGGCGCCGCCGCGCTGCAGGAGCGGCTGATCGAGCGCGCGGTCGCGACCGCGCAGGCGGCGGCCGTCGGTCCGGTGACGGTGTGGACCACACCGGCCGCGGCGCATCCCTATTTCGCGGCGGCAGCCGCGCGCGGTCGCGTGGCGCTCGCACCGCAGCCGGACGGCGACCTCGGCGCCCGGATGCTGGCCGCCTGCGCGGCCGCGTGCGGACCTGTGATCGTCATCGGCACCGACTGCCCGGCCCTCACCCCGTCGCATCTGCGCGAGGCGGCAAGAGAGCTGCGCGACGGCACCGATGCCGTCGTCATCCCGGCGCAGGACGGCGGCTATGTGCTGATCGGGTCGCGCCGGCCGCAGCCCGCTTTGTTTGACGGCATGGCCTGGGGCACCGACACGGTGATGGCCGAAACGCGCCGGCGGCTCGGCCGCCTCGCGCTCGCCTGGCGCGAGCCCGCCTTGCTGTGGGACGTGGACCGGCCCGAGGACCTCGCGCGGCTGCGCGCGGCCGGGCTTGGACAACTCCTCGAACAGCGCGATCAAGACGCGGACGTCAGAGCC
>DASPZC010000292.1:0-4227 GCA_035636455.1 Xanthobacteraceae bacterium | reverse complement strand
CGCGGCGCGGCGCGCCCTGTTCGTCGGCGGCGGCGATGTAGAGCGCGAGCAGCCACGCCGCCGTCGCATTGATGGTCATCGAGGTGTTCATCTCGGCGAGCGGAATGCAGTCGAACAGCGCCCGCATGTCGCCGAGATGCGAGATCGGCACGCCGACCTTGCCGACCTCGCCTTTCGCCAGCGGATGATCCGAGTCGTAGCCGGTCTGGGTCGGGAGATCGAAGGCGACCGACAAGCCGGTCTGGCCCTTGGCGAGGTTCTTCCGGTAGAGCGCGTTCGACTCCTTGGCGGTCGAATGGCCCGCATAGGTGCGGAAGATCCACGGCTTGTCGCGCATCCAGCCTCCCTACTCTGCCGGCCTGCGGCGCCTAAACCACGCGCCGGATCAATCTGAGGATCAACAGCAGCACCACCGCGCCAATCGTCGCGATGACGATGGAATCGACCCAGAAGTTGTGAAAAATGACCGGCAATTTGAGCAAGCTGAACCAGAGCCAGGAGCCGACGAAGGCACCAATAACGCCGATGATGATATCGCCGATGATCCCAAAGCCGGCTCCCCGCGTGATCTTGCCCGCGAGCCAGCCGGCGATGAGGCCGACTACCAGGATGACGATCAGACTATTTGTTCCGGGCATACCCATTCCCTCCCCTTTGCAGGCCGGCCCGCGCCGGGCCCTGCTGATTTCGCATTGCAGCGTGACCACGATACCGCGTCGTCCGGGCGCTGTCAGCCGGCCGCATTTGGCTTGCGCGCGATCCCGCGTTTTCCCGGTGAAAAGCGGGAACAAAACCCCGCGGCTGCGCATTTCTGTTGCACCGCAGCATGCTTTTGCGGCAAAGTGCGACCCCATCCACGGCGAGGCCCGCCGACGTCAGCAGGAGGACGGGCAATGTCGGTCGTCACTCAGCTCAAGCCGCCGCCCCCGGCGTCTCCCAAGGACCTTTACGAGATCGGCGAGATTCCCCCGCTCGGCCATGTGCCGGCGCGCATGTACGCCTGGGCGATCCGCAAGGATCGGCACGGGCCGCCGGAGTCCTCGATGCAGGTCGAGGTCGTGCCGACCTGGCCGGTCGGCGACGACGAGGTCCTGGTCTTCGTGATGGCGGGCGGCGTCAACTACAACGGCATCTGGGCCGCGCTCGGCCAGCCGATCTCCCCGCTCGACGTGCACAAGAACCCGTTTCACGTCGCCGGCTCCGACGCCTCCGGCATCGTGTGGTCGGTCGGCACCAAGGTGCGGCGCTGGAAGGTGGGCGACGAGGTGATCATCCATTGCAATCAGGACGACGGCGACGACGAGGAATGCAATGGCGGCGACCCGCTGCTCTCGCCGTCCCAGCGCATCTGGGGCTACGAGACGCCGGACGGCTCGTTCGCCCAATTCTGCCGGGTGCAGTCACGGCAATTGATGCCGAAGCCCAGGCACCTCACCTGGGAGGAATCCGCCTGCTACACGCTCACGCTGGCGACCGCCTACCGCATGCTGTTCGGCCACCCGCCGCACACGCTCAAGCCCGGCGACAACGTGCTGGTGTGGGGCTCCTCGGGCGGGCTCGGCGTATTCGGCGTGCAGCTCGCGGCGGCCTCGGGCGCGAACGCGATCGGCGTCATCTCCGACGAAGCGAAGCGCGACTACGTGATGGCGCTCGGCGCCAAGGGCGCCATCAACCGCAAGGACTTCAAGTGCTGGGGCGCGATGCCGAAGGTGGGCGCACCCGAATACGACGCCTGGGTCAAGGAGGCGCGCCGCTTCGGCAAGGCGATCTGGGACATCACCGGCAAGCGCGACGTCGACATCGTGTTCGAGCATCCGGGCGAGCAGACCTTCCCGGTCTCCTGCTTCGTCGTGAAGCGCGGCGGCATGGTCGTGTTCTGCGCCGGCACCACCGGCTACAACATCACCTTCGACGCGCGCTATGTGTGGATGCGCCAGAAGCGCGTCCAGGGCTCGCACTTCGCGCACCTGAAGCAGGCGAGCGCCGCCAACCAGTTCGTGCTCGACCGCCGCATCGACCCGTGCATGAGCGAAGTGTTCCCGTGGGACCGCATTGCGCTCGCGCACACCAAGATGTGGAAGAACCAGCATCCGCCCGGCAACATGGCCGTGCTGGTCAACGTGCCGCGCATGGGCCTGCGCAATTTCGACGACGTCGTCGAGGCCGCCGGCCGCGCATAATCCGATCGGCCGCGTTTGTTTGCTCAGGCGGCGGAGCGCTTGCCGATCTCGCGCGCCCGCATGATCGCGGTGTTGAGCTCGCCGCCGTAGATGAAGATCGACGCCGTCACGTAGAGGAAGACGAGCGCGATCATCGCCGAGGCAAGGCCCGCATAGGTCGACACATAGGCGCCGGCGAAATCCGCGAGGTAGCGCGCGAACAGCATGCCGCCGGCGAGCCACAGCGCGAGCGTCGCGATCACCCCCGGCGCGATGTCGCCGAGCCGCCGGCGGCCGGCCGGCAGCCACAGGTGGACGAGCACGAGCGCGACGATCAGCACGAACGAGGCCGCCGCCAGCCGCGCGAAGGTCACGAGCCCCTCGAGCGCGGTGAGCCAGCGCGCGTGGCGCGCCGCGGTGGCGAAGATCAGCGGCCCGAGCACGACGAGGAACGACAGCGCGATCAGCGCGGCCGCGCCGACCAGCACATAGGCGATCGACTCGAGCCGCAGCAGCCACCAGCCGCGCGCCTCCGCCACGTCATAGGCACGGTTGAGCCCGATGCGCAGGCTCTCGATGCCGCTCGAGGAAAAATAGACCGCGAGCGCCACGCCGATGGTGAGCAGGTCGCCGCGCGTGGTGGTGAGCACGCTGCGGATCTCCGCCGCGATCGGGCCGGCGACGTCCGCCGGCCAGGTTTCGAGCAGAATCCGCACCGCCTCGTCGGCAAGCTCCCGGGAGCCGAGGAGCCCGGCCAGCGCGGTGAGCACGATCAGGAACGGAAACAGCGCCATCAGAACCGAGAGCGCGATGTGGCTCGCGATCGCCCAGCCGTCGTCGGCAATGAAGCGGCGCAGCGCGTCGAGCGCGATGCGGCAGACGTAGCGGAAGAATCTCACGGCGACCTACCCCCGACGGGAGCATATCAGCCGACCGGGAGCACCGCAGGTTCTAGAGCGGGATGACTTTTCTTCGAATCGTCATCTCGCTCTAGCTTATTGTTTGAGCATGATCTTTTCCGAAAACCGGTACCCACTTTTCGGGATCATGCTCTACCCCTCACGCCGCCCTGACGTCAGCGAGGAACCGGCGTACCTCCGCGTCGAGGCTTTCGGCCTCCGCCGCGAGCGCATCGGCCAGCGCCTTGACCTCGCCGGCGGTCGAGCGCGCATCGGCGCTGGCCGCCGCCACCCGGTCCATCGCCGCGGTCCCCGAGCGCGCCTCCGCGGACGCGCGGCCGACGCCATGGGCGATCGAGGCGACGGCGGCGTTCTGCTCCTCGACGGCGGCGGCGACGCTGGTGGCGATCCCGGCCATTTCCGCGATGATCGTGTTGACCTGCTCGATCGCCTCGCCGGCATCGCCGGCGGAAGATTGGATCGCGCCGATCTGCAGGGCGATGTCCTCGGTCGCCTTGGCGGTCTGCCCGGCCAGCGATTTGACTTCCGCGGCGACCACCGCGAAACCGCGGCCCGCCTCGCCCGCGCGCGCGGCCTCGATGGTCGCGTTGAGCGCCAGCAGGTTGGTCTGCGCGGCAACCGCCTGGATCAGCCCGAGCACCTCGCCGATGCGGGTCGCGGTCGTCCCGAGCTCCGCCATGGTCTTGACCGTCTCCTGAACCTCGGAGACCGCGCGTTGCGCCACTTCGGTCGCCGTCGCGGCCTGGGCGGCGATCTCTCCGATCGACGCGGTGAGTTCCTCGGTGGAGCCCGCCGCGTGGGCGACGTTCTCGGACGCCGTGCCGACGCGCTCGCGCGCGTCGCCCGCCTCGGCCGAGACCGAATCGGCGGCGCCGTTGACCGCGGAGGCGGCCATCTCCAGCCGTTGCGCCGCGTCGCGCAGCTTGGCGAGCGCCCGGTCCACCTGCTGCTCGAAGCGTCCGATCGTGGCGGCGATCGCCTCGGCGCGCCGCTCCCGGTCTTGGCTCGCGTGCGCCTGCGTCTGCGCCAGCCGCTCGCGCTCGAGCGCGTTGTCGCGAAATACGATGACCGTGCGGGCCATCTCGCCGATTTCGTCCCGGGCATCGGTTGCCGGGATGTCGACGGTCGTATTTCCCTGCGCGAGTCGG
>DASPZC010000291.1:0-3984 GCA_035636455.1 Xanthobacteraceae bacterium | reverse complement strand
GCCCTTCGGCAGAGTGCGGCACCGCCACGAAAGCGCGCCCTTAGCGTTCGTTTAAGCGACCTCTGGGACGATCCGGCCAACGAGGTCAGGGGCGCGTCTGTCGAACGGGACGTGTTGAGTCGCGTGGGTCTTCTTGCACCGGTTCGCGATTACATCGACTCGCTGGTGCATCCATCGGCGCGCGCCGATGCCCTGACGGCTGCGCGCCACCGCGCGTTCATTGCCCCGCGCCTGCTTGGCGGGCTCATCGCGCTCGCGGCGTTTCCGGTGCTCTGGGCCGTCCGCGGAGCGCCGAGCCCGCTCGAAGCCGTCGTGCTGGGCTGGCTGGTGTCGCCGATCCTCGTCGCCTGCTACCTGTCGCGCACCGGCCGCTTCGACCAGGCCCATGTCCTGTCCTCCCTGGCCTTGACCGTTCTGGTCACGATCGTCGCGGCGGCGACCGGCGGCATCGCGTCCTTCGCGGCGGTCTGGCTCGTCCTGGTGCCGCTCGATGCGGCACTGGCGGCGTCGCGGCGGGTGGTGATCGCGGCCGCGCTCTTCGCCCTCGCCGGCGCCGCTCTGCTGTTGGCGCTGCTGGCGATGGGGATAGCTCCATCGCAAGCCCCGGACCGCGACGCCCTGCTCGCCGCGCTCGGCATCGTGGCGGCGGCGCTCTATGCGACCGCCTTGGCGCTGGGGGCGGAAGCCATGGCGCGGATCGGCGTCCGCCTGCGCAACGCCGAGGAGGCGCGCTACCGGCTGCTCGCGCGCAACATGACCGACGTCATTGCCCGTCACGGCCGCAACGGCGCGGTGCTGTTCATCTCGCCGGCGGCCGAGACCCTGTTCGGCGCAAGTGCGCGCGACCTGCGCGGGCACGGGCTGTTCGACCGGGTCCACGTGGCCGACCGGCCGGCCTATCTCACCGCCTTGTCGGACGCCGCCGCCATGTGCGCCAACCGCTCGGTTGAATTTCGCGTGCGCCGCGCGGCGCCGGCCGCGGATCCCCGCCGCGATCCGCATTTCGTCTGGGTGGAGATGCGTTGCCGCCCGCTGGCCCGCGAGGCCGGCGAGCCTGCCGACGGCGACGACCGGCAGGTGGTCTCCGTCATGCGCGACGTGACCGAGCGCAAGCTGCAGGAGCAGGCGCTCGAGGAGGCGCGTGCCGAGGCGGAGCGGGCGAACGCGGCAAAGAGCCGCTTCCTCGCCACCATGAGCCACGAGCTGCGCACGCCGCTCAACGCCATCATCGGCTTCTCCGCCATGCTGGCGAACGAGCAGGCGATGAACGTCGACCCGTCGCGCCGGGCCGACTACGCGCAGATGATCAACGAGTCGGGAACCCATCTGCTGGCGGTGGTGAACGGCATCCTCGACATGTCGAGGATCGAGGCCGGCAGTTTCGCAGTGACGCCGGAGCCGTTCGCGCTGGCCCCCGCGGTGGAAACCTGCTGCGACCTCATGGCGCTGCGCGCGCGCGAAGGCGGCATCGATCTCCTGGTGCGGCTGCCGGCCGACCTGCCCGAGGCCCTCGCCGACCGGCGCGCGGTCAAGCAGATCCTGCTCAACCTCCTCGCCAACGCGATGAAGTTCACCGACAGCGGCGGACGCATCACGGTGAGCGCGTCGGTCGAGGACGATCGCATCGCCCTGTCGATTGCCGACACCGGCATCGGCATCGGCGAAGCCGACCTGCCGCGCCTGGGCGATCCGTTCTTCCAGGTTGAGGGCGCCTACGACCGGCCGCGCGACGGCGCCGGGCTCGGCCTCTCCATCGTCAAGGGCCTGCTCGACCTGCAGGACGGCAGCATGCAGATCGCGAGCCGGCTGGGCGAAGGCACCTGCATCACCGTCCGCCTTCCGGTCGCGCGCGAGCTTCGCCGGATCGACGGCGATCGGGCGAAGCCCGGGCACTCCGTCGCCGAAACGCACCCCTCCAACATCAGGATGAAGAAGCGTGCCTGACCACCGAGCCTATCGCGCGATCGCGGTCGATCGCGATCATCTGTTCGAGGAGGAACGCTCCGTCCTGCGCGCGGCCTTGGCGCGCGCGCTCGGGCAGCACCCGCGCGACTCCATCGGGCTTGCCGTTGCGCTCGCCGCCATGGCGGCGATCCTCGTCAACGCGCTCTACCTGCAGCCGGGTCCGCATCCGGCTCCGATCTTCAAGATCAAGCCGCGCCCCGTCGCCGCGAGCGAGCCTGCCCCGGTCGCAATCCCGATCCCGCGGCCGCGTCCGTCCGATGCCCCGGCGGCGAAAGCCGAGGCACCCGCGCCGCGGCCGCGCGCGGAGATCGTGGCCGACATCCAGCGCGAGCTTGCCAAGCGCAATTTCTATGACGGGCCGGCCGACGGCATCAGCGGCCCCAAGACCGATGCGGCGATCCGCGACTTCGCCCAAGGTGCGGGGCTCAAAGCCGGCGAGCCGACCGAGGAACTGCTGCGCATGATCGCGCGCTCGCCGGTCAAGGCGCCGGCGCGAGGCACTACGGCGCCGTCCCGCGTCGATCCGATCGCCGAGCTGATCGCCCCTTCGCCGAAGCGGGTGCTCGCGGTGCAGCGCGCGCTCGCCGACTACGGTTATGGGCAGGTCAAGCCGACCGGGACGTTCGGTCCGGAAACCCAGGCGGCGATCGAGAAATTCGAGCGCGAACGCAAGCTGCCGATCACCGGACAGATTTCCGAACGGCTCATGCGCGAGCTCGCCGCGTTGACCGGACAGCCGCTCGAATAGGGTGCCATTGGTCGTTCGCCGCAAGGCAAGCGGCCGGCGCCGGATTCATGCTACGCATTCGCGCGAAACGAACACCACAGCGCGAGAGCGATGCGCCTCAAATCGGGCATCTGGGTTTCCGCCTACCTGCGCCGCCGCCATATCGAAGGCACGTTCGCGGTGGTGCGCCGGCGCGGCGCCGAGGAGGCGGGCGCCATCTTCATCAAGATCGATCGGCTCGACGGGACGGCGGAGCTTTACGGCCCGGCCCCGCAGGCGGCGTTCGATGAATCGCGCCCGGTCGATCGAGCGTTTTACTCCTGTTTCAAGCAGCAGCCGGTGCCGGAGGCCGAGGCCGAGGCCTATCTCAAACGCCAGATTCGTTTCGACTCGGATCTGTGGATCGTCGAGGTCGAGGATCGCACCGGGCGCCACATGCTCGATCACGTGGTGCCGTGACGTCGTGCCGGCAGGCCGCCTTCGCGGCGGGCGGGCTGGACCGGGGGCGCAAGCCCGCGGCGCGCTGAATCCGTTCCGGCGCGGCGTCCGCTGTCCGCTTCGTCGTCCCACAGGGCCGGCTGGTGCGCCGGGCGTAACGGCATGCCGCCGCGCAGGCTTGCAACCACGCGCAACGCCGCGGTCGGCGTGATCTCGAGATAGAGCTTGGCGAGATCGAACACGCGCGGCACGGATTGCCCGATTGCCGGATTGACGAACAGCAGGATGCGGAGCAGCACCTCGGAGGGGATGCCGAGTACCCTCGCGGCCACCAGTAGCGGCTCGCCCGACTGATCCTCAACGATGCGCCGCGCGGTGTCCATGCTGACGCCGAGCGTGCGTTCGATCTCGCGCACGAGCTCCTCCGACCGGCGCGCGAGCGCCGCCGCTTCGAGGCGCTGGACTGCGTCGGCCGGCGGCCCCGGTTGCGGCTCCGGCCTCTCTTCGTTGGTATCGAGATTGGCAAGGATCGCGCGGCGCTCTTCGCTGGTTGCCGCGAAGAACAGCTCGCCGACGCCGGCCGCGGCGGCTGCCTGTTCCGGGGCCGGCCCGATGCGCCGCCAATTGGACGAGCGCGGCAGCGATGCGGCCGCCCGGTGCGGCGCGGGCGATCGGTAGGACGGCGCGGCGGGGCTCGCCGGCTGGCGCGCCTCGCGGGCGGCGATGGCAGCGGCGTGGCGCGGACCGCATTCCTCGATGATGGCGATCAGCTCGGGCGCGGTCAGGCAGGCCGAGTTGCGCAGGATGGGCTCGGCGACCTCGATCGCATCGCGCGCGAGCCGGCGCACCACCGG
>DASPZC010000290.1:0-15062 GCA_035636455.1 Xanthobacteraceae bacterium | reverse complement strand
CGCGTGCCATGTTCAGTCTCCGGTCCAGTGATCAGTGATCAGTCACCAGTGATCAGTCATCAAAACCAGCGATCTCGACCTACTTTCCGATCACTGGTCACTGATCACCGGTCACTGGTACAGGGGCCGCCTTCCAGAAATAGCGCCGGAAGTGGCGCTGGGCGTCGACGTCCTTGATGCGGAACATCATGCGCATCGGCTGGCCGACCGCCAGCGCCTCGGCATCGACGTCGGTGAAGTCGATCATAACACGGCCGCCGGCCTCGAACTGGATCATTCCGTAGCAGGCGGGCGGGTCGGGCGAGGAGGTCAGCCGGTCGGCCGTGTAGGAGTTGATCCGGCCGGCCATCTCGGCGAACGGATGCGGTTGCTGGGTATGCACGGCGTTGCAGTTCGGGTTGACGCAGATCGCCGTGCGCGGAAACTGCAGCGTCCCGCAGGTCGAGCAGCGCCCGCCGAGGAAGCCGGTGAGCATCTCGCGGTTGCGCCACAGCGACGACAGCGGCGTGAGCTTGTCGGCCTCGGCGCGCATGCCGCGCTCGACTTCGACCAGATCGTTGAAGGCGAGGTATTTGGCGTAGCTCGTCTCTTCCTTGCGCCGCGCGAGGTGGCCGCGCACGCCCAGGCGCGGCGGCTGGTGGAGAATCGCCGGCGTCGCCTCGAACAGCAGCGCATCGGCGCCCTGGCCGAAGCCGACGACCAGGATGCGGTCGCCCGGCCTCGCCTCCTCGAGCGCGGCAACCAGCATGACCAGCGGATGCGCCGCGCCAGCCTCGCCGCACACGGCGTGCAGATTGTCGCGCACCGCCTTGTCGGACATGCCCGCCGCCTTGGCGAGCGCGCCGGCGACCCGCGGCATGCTCGCCGGCATGCAGAAGTGCGTGACGGCGCCCGGCTCGAGGCCGGCGCGCTCCAGGCATTGCGCGATCACCGGCGGCACGATCGTCATGTAGCCGGCGTCGCGGATCCAGCGCTCTTCCCACTGGTAGTCGAACGGCGTGTCCTCGCCGCGATAGTGATCGACGAAGTCGGCGGTGTGGGACGCCGCGGCGATAAGTTTTGCGGCCACGTCCCCCTCGCCGACCAGGATGGCGGCGGCGGCATCGCCGGTCGTCATCTCGAGTGCGCTCGCCGTGCGGGTGCGGCGCTTGTCGGCCGCGACCACCAAGATCTCGCCGCCGGTTCCGCGCAGCGCCGCAGCGAGCGCCGAGGTGGCGGCGCGCTGGGTCGCGGCCACGTCGAGCGCCGAGACGTCTCTCTTGAGGTTGAGCGCCTCCGCCACGATGCCGGCGTTGAGCCGGTCGGCGAACGGAAAGCTGGTCGAGGCGAAGTGCACCGCACCGACCGCCGCGCGGTCGCGTTCGGCAAGCGCGTCGCGCGCCGCCTCGACCGCCATGGTGACCGCGTCCTCGTCCCAGTTGCAGATGGCGCGCTCGCCCTTGCCCTGGCTCTTGAGCGCCGGATTGAACCAGGCATTCGCCTCCGCGATGGCGCGCCGCGCCAGCCGCAGCCGGGGGATATAGGCGCCGAACGCGAGAATGCCGGCGGTCATTTGTTTGGTCCTCTTTCTTTTCCCTCCCCCGCTTGCGGGGGAGGGTCAGGGAGGGGGCCTGTCATAGAGCGCAAGCCTCGGCGACTGGCCCCCTCCCGGCGCTTCGCGCCGACTTCCCCCGCAAGCGGGGGAGGTTATCTACACCGGATCCCAGTTGAACACGTCGCCCGAGCGCTCGAGCGGATAGAACGAGGCCTTGAGCGCCGGCATGCCCTGGCTGGCGAGCGTCGCGCAGGTCCAGCCTTCGCCGCGGTGGACCGAGCGCACCGGCCGCGACTGGCTCATCAGGTACACCTCGTTCATGCGCACGCCGAAGATCTGCCCGCTCACGTCCTTGGCCGCATCGCTCAGCAAATGAACCACCACCGGCGCGATCTTCTCCGGCTTCATCGCCTTGATGCGCTCGACCCGATCCTTCTCCTCCTCGGTCGCGGTCGGAATGGTGCCGATCAGGCGGCTCCAGGCGAACGGCGACACGCAGTTCGAGCGCACATTGAAGCGCTGCATGTCGAGCGCGATCGATTTCGACAGGCCGACGATGCCGAGCTTGGCGGCGGCGTAGTTCGCCTGGCCGAAATTGCCGATCAGCCCCGAGGTCGAGGTGAAGTGCACGAACGCCCCGCTCTCCTGCTCGCGGAAATGCCGCGCCGCCGCGTGCGAGACGTAGAAGCTGCCGAGCAGGTGCACCTTGATGACCAGCTCGAAGTCGACCACGCTCATGCGGTGAAAGATGCGGTCGCGCAGGATGCCGGCATTGTTGACGACGCCGTCGAGCCGGCCGAAATTGTCGAGCGCGGTCTTGACGATATTGGCGGCGGGCCCCGGCTCGGCGACGCTGTCGAAATTGGCGACCGCCTGCCCGCCGGCGCGGCGGATGTCGTCCACCACCTCCTGCGCCGGCGCCGCGCTCGCGCCCTCGCCGTCGGCGCTGCCGCCGAGATCGTTGACCACCACCTTGGCGCCCTCGCGCGCGGCGAGCAGCGCGATCTCGCGGCCGATGCCGCGCCCGGCCCCGGTCACCAGCACGACCTTGTCCGCAAGCGCCCCCGCCATCGTCCGCCTCCCGCAACGTGTTTGCGTTTGCGCCGAACTTGGCACCCGGAGGCGGCAACGTCAAAGGGATGCAGCTGGCGAATAGCGAGTAGCGAATAGCGAATAGTTTTGGCTCCTTTTGCTATTCGCTATTCGCCATTCGCTATTCGCGCTTCGCGGATTACGCTGCATCGACCAAGCGGGGGAGCCTCCCATGACGATCAACTACGCCACCCTGAAATCCTGGCCGTTCGCCGATGTCGAGCACGCGTACACGGCGCGCGAGACCATGCTCTACGCGCTCGGCCTCGGCTGCGGCAGCGATCCGACCGACCCGGACGACCTGCGCTTCGTCTACGAGGAGGGACTTTGCGCGCTGCCCACCATGGCGGTGGTGCTGGGCGGGCCCGGCTTCTGGCTGCGGAACGAGAAGACCGGCGTCGACTGGCGCAGGATTTTGCATGGCGAACAGGGTCTCACCCTGCACCGCCCGCTGCCGAGCGCCGGCACGGTGATCGGCCGCACGCGTATCAAGGACATCATCGACAAGGGCGCCGGCAAGGGCGCGCTGATGTTCTCCGAGCGCCTGATCCTCGACAAGGCGAGCGGCGAGCCGATCGCGACCCTCGCCTCGACCACATTCATGCGCGGCGACGGCGGGTTCGGCGGGCCGGCGGGGCCGGCGCCGGACCCGCACCCGCTCCCGCCGCGCGCGCCGGATGCCGCGCTCGACACCGCGACGCTGCCCCAGGCCGCGCTGATCTACCGCCTGTCCGGCGACATGAACCCGCTGCACGCCGATCCGAAGATCGCCGTTGCCGCCGGCTTCCCCCGCCCGATCCTGCACGGCCTGTGCTCGTTCGGCATCGCCGGCCGCGCGCTGCTGAAGCTTTGCTGCGGCAACGATCCGTCGCGCCTCCGGAGCATGCAGCTGCGCTTCACCGCGCCGGTCTATCCCGGCGAGACCATCCGCACCGAAGTCTGGCGCGACGGGGCTGGCATTTCGTTCCGCGCCCGCGCGGTCGAGCGCGACGTGGTGATCCTCAATAACGGGCTGGCGCGGGTCGGCACCGCGTGACGCGCGCAGCCGATGGAAACGTCATGTCCTTCACGGCCATTCTCGTCGAGAAGATAGGCTCCGTCGCCCGGCTCACCCTCAACCGTCCGGAGCGCGCCAACGCGCTCAATCACACGATGCTGGTCGAGATCGGCCGCGCGCTCGACGCGGCCGAGAACGATCCCGGCGTCCGCGCCGTGATCGTGCGCGGCGCCGGCGCCGCGTTCTCCTCGGGCTTCGATCTCAAGGAGCAGGCGGAGCGGTCCCCGCGCGGCGTCGATGAATGGCGTCCCGTCCTGCGCCGGGACTTCGACGCCATCATGCGCTTCTGGCATTTTCCGCGGCCGACCATCGCGGCGGTGCGCGGGCCGTGCCTCGCCGGCGCGTGCGAGCTGGCGCTTGCCTGCGACATCACGATCGCGGCCGACGACGCCTTCTTCGGCGAGCCCGAGCTCAAGTTCGGCGCCGGCATCGTGGCGATGATCCTGCCGTGGATCGTCGGCGCCAAGGTCGCCAAGGAAATCATCCTCACCGGCGAGGACCGCATTCCAGCGGCACGCGCCAAGGAGATCGGCATGGTCAACCGCGTGGTCCCCGCCGCCGATCTCGACGCGGCGGCGCTGGCGCTGGCGACGCACATCGCCGCGATCGACCCGGACCTGGTGAAAGAGACCAAGCGCGCCATCAACCGCGCCTTCGAGGCGCGCAACATGCTCGCCGCGCTCGAGGAAGCGCTGGCGATCGATCTTGCGATCGAAGGCGCCGGCTCGCCCGACAAGATCGCGTTCATGGAGATCGCGCGCCGCGACGGCCTCAAGGCCGCGCTCGCCTGGCGCGACGGACGGTTCCCGGGCAAAACGACATGACCGCGGCGCCGCCGAGTCCCCGCTACTCCTTGTAGCAAAAAGAATGTTGACGTATTTTTTCCGGGAAACCGGCGATGCGAACTGCTTTGCACCGCTGGCCGTCGGGGAGGTCGGATCATGTTGCGAAACGCTGCCCGGTTCGGCGCGCTTGCCGCGCTGATCTTTTGCGCCGGCACGGCCCGGGCGCAGATCGAGGGCATTCCGCGCTACGACCATATTCTCGTGATCATCCTCGAGAACCACGGCTTCGATCTGATCATCGAAAAGCCGATTGCGCCGAAAATCGATAAGCTTGCGAAAAAATACGGCTTGGCGGCCCACTATTACGGAGTGGTGCATCCCAGCAAGGCCAATTACATCGCCATGATCGCCGGCCAAACGTTCGGCATTCATGATGACGAACCCTATACGCATCACACATTGGACAAGAGAAGCCTCGTCGACCAATTGGAGGAGCGAAATCTGACCTGGAAAGGATATTACCAGAACATTCACGAGCCGGGATCGAAGGCGGTCGCTTTTCCCGACCCGCAAAGCCCCGTCCTGGACCCGCCGAGCGAGCGTTACGTCGCGAAGCACAACGCCTTCATAAATTTCAGCAAGGTCCAGAAAGATCAGGCTCTCCTGAGCAAGATGGTCGACTTCGATCAGCTGTTCCAGGATCTCTTCAGCGGGCAGATGCCGAACTACGCGCATATCGTGCCTGACCAATGCCACAACATGCATGGCGTTGACGAAAAAAAGCACAAAGACGTTCCGAAGGAGTGCGGGTACGGAAACAACGACGGCCGGATCGCGGGCGGCGACGAAATGATCGGCGCTCTGGTGGCGAAGATTCAGGCCTCGCCGATCTGGAGCGCGCAAGGGAACACCGCGATCGTCATTACCTGGGATGAAGACCACAAGGATCAGCACCACAAAGGCGAGGGCTGCTGCGGCTTCGAACCAACGAGCGAAGCCAATTTCGGCGGCGGCCATGTCCCGACCCTTGTCATCACCAACCATGGTCCGGGCCATGTCATCGACGATACGCTGTACAATCACTACTCCCTGCTGCGCACGACGGAAGCGGCGTTTGGCATCACTGAATTTCTCAACCTTGCCGGCCGCGCCGACAAAGGCGTCAAGACGATGGCGAAGCTGTTCGCGGTGAAGTGACGGCAGTCGCCCGGCTTGCGGCCCACCATTCGGTTTCGCTACAAAGTCCATCACGGCGCGGGTCCGCGCCGCCGATTCCACAGGCATTCCCTGAAAGCGAGCCGATGAGCACCGACGACAAAAGCGCGCTCGAGCACGAGTTCGACGTCATGTTGGCGCGGGCCGGCATCGCGGTGCCGCCCGACCGCCGCGCCGGCGTGATGGGCGGCTGCCACGAGATGCGGCGGTTCGCGGCGGTCATCCGGCGCGAGCCGCTGCCGGCGACCAGCGAGCCGTCCAACGTGTTCAGCCTCAAGCCCTACGTGCGGACCGACTGACCCATGGCGACCACACCGCTGCACGAACTTTCGATCGCCGAGGCCGGTGCCCGCCTGCGCGCCGGCACCCTCACCTCGATCGCGCTCACCGAGCATGCGCTCGCGCGCATCGCTGCGCTCGATCCGCTGCTGCATGCCTTCGTGCTGGTGACGCGCGAGCGCGCGCTTGCCGACGCCGCGCGCGCCGACCACGAGCTCAAGTCCGGCACCGACAAGGGGCCGCTGCACGGCATTCCCTACGGGCTCAAGGACATCTACGACACCGCCGGCATCCGCACGACCTGCCATTCAAAACTCATGGCCGATCACGTGCCCGCCGCGGATGCCGCGGTCGAGGCAAAGCTGCGCGCTGGCGGCGCGGTGCTTCTGGGCAAGCTCGCCACCCACGAGTTCGCGGTCGGCGGCCCGAGTTTCGATCTGCCGTTTCCGCCGGCGCGCAATCCGTGGAACCGCGACCACTTCACCGGCGGCTCGTCGTCCGGTTCCGGCGCGGCGGTGGCGGCGGGGCTGCTGCGCCTCGCGTTGGGCTCCGACACCGGCGGCTCGATCCGCGGGCCGGCGGGCTATTGCGGCGTCGTCGGGCTCAAGCCGACCTACGGCCGCGTATCGCGCCGCGGCGTCTTTCCGCTCTCCTACACGCTCGACCACTGCGGGCCGCTCGCCCGCACGGTCGAAGACGCCGCGCTCGCCATGC
Source organism: Xanthobacteraceae bacterium (assembly GCA_035636455.1). Taxonomy (GTDB): domain Bacteria; phylum Pseudomonadota; class Alphaproteobacteria; order Rhizobiales; family Xanthobacteraceae; genus AP-16. The sequence continues at coordinate 8,386 of DASPZC010000290.1, read as the reverse complement.
AGGTGATCGCCGGCCACGATCCGCTCGATCCGGCCAGCGCCGACGTGGCGGTGCCGGATTTTTCCGCCGGCCCCGATCGCGATCTCAAGGGGCTCAGGCTCGCCCTCCCGCGAAAATTTTTCGCCGCCGCCGAAGGCGCGTCGCCCGAGGTGGTGGCCGCGATGGACGCGGCCGTCCAGGCGTTGGCGCGGCTCGGCGCGGCCATCGACGAGATCGTGCTGCCCGAATGCGACCTGTTCAACGCGTGCGGCCGCGTGATCCTCACCGCCGAGGCGTTCGCGGTGCATGCGGACAATCTGAAAAGCCGCCCGCTCGACTACGGCCGCTACACCTATCAGCGCCTAGTGCCCGGCGCGACGCTTACCGGGCCTGATCTCGTCCAGGCGCTGCGCCTGCGCCGCGCGCTCGCCGATGTCATCAACGAGGAGGTGCTCGCGCGTCACGACGCCATCATCACCGCCAACGCGCTGGCGCCGGCCACCCGGCTCGATTCGTTCTCGGCCGACGTGTCGTTCAAGATGCCGCTGCAGACCATGCCGTTCAACGTGACCGGCAATCCGGTGCTGGCGGTGCCGATCGGCTTTTCCGCCGGCGGCCTGCCGCTCGGCATGCAGATCGTCGGCCGTGCCTTCGACGAGCCGACGTGCCTGCGCATCGGCGCCGCCTACGAGGCGGCGGCGACGTGGGCGCAGCAATGGCCGAAGCTGGAGCTGGCCGAGGCAATTTGACCGCGCGACTCGTCATGGCCGGGCTTGTGCCGCATGACGATGGGGGTTTCACCGCCCCTCCCCCGCAAACTCCTGCTGCAGCTTCGCCAAGCGGTCGAGCGCCGCCGGCGGCAGCGGGCCTTTGGCGACCGCGGCGAGCGCGGCGTCGAACTGCTGCGGGGTGGCGATGCCGACGAGGATCGTGCCGACCGCGGGATGCCCGAGAGCAAAGCGCGTCGCCGCTTCGGTGAGGTTTTCGGCGTAGCCCTCCTTGACCAGCGGCACCAGCCGGCGCGCGCGCGCGAGGTCGGCCGCGTAGCTCATGGCCGAGCCGATCGGCTCGGGCGGCGGGCTGGCGATCGGGTGGCGCTCCGCGCTCCCCGAGAGTGCGCCGCCCGCGACCACGCGGATGGCGACGACGCCGACCCCGGCCGCGCAGGTGCGGTCGAACAGGCGCCCGTAGTCCTGCGCCGGATAATTTGCCGGCAGCGGTACGGCGGCCGACGGATTGAGCATGTTGTAGACGACCTGCGCGCTGTCGAACGCGCGCGCGTCGATCGCCTGGTGCAGCGCCGCGGTGTCGCCGACCGCGGTGATGCCGAGGAAGCGCAGCTTGCCGGCGCGGCGCAGCCGGTCGAACGCGGGCACGACTTCGCCCAGCACCTGCGCAACGCTCAGCGCTTCGCCGCCGCCGTCCGCCGTGATCCCGTTGTGCAGATGGAATATGTCGACCCGCTCCATCTGGAGGCGCCGCAGGCTGCCGTCGAGCGAGGCCGCGACCGCCTCGCCGATGCGGCCGAAATCCGCCGGCGGCAGCCGCACCTTGGTGCCGACGAACGCGTTCGCCGGCTTGAGCTTGGCGAGGACGCGGCCGAGGTTCGTCTCCGATTGGCCGTTGCCGTATTGCACCGCCGTGTCGAAATAGTTCACGCCGGCTGCGAGCGCGCGCGCCACGGTGCGTTCCTGGTCGGCCGGATCGCCGCGCACCATCAGCCCGCCCACCGCCCCGCAGCCGAAGCCGAGGATCGACAGTTGCATGCCCGTCCGGCCGAAGGTTCGCGTTTCCATGTCGGACCCTCACGTTTGTTTGTTGTGGCTCTGATCCGCCCAGCCGAACACGGTGCGCGCTTCGATCTCGGCGATGTTCTGCGGCCGCGGGAACGGCGCCGGGGAAGGCTCGCCCGGCCGGCGCGGCCGGCCGATCTCGGCGAAGAAGCGGTCGAGGCCGCCGGGCAGCATGAACCAGAGGAACGTCATCGGCTCCGCGCTGGGATTGAGGAAATGGTGCCGGCGGTTCATGCCGACGAACACGGTGGAGCCTTTCTCGATCGGATGCTCGACCCCGTCGATGCGGGCGATGCCGCTCCCCTCGGTGACGAAGATGATCTCCTCGTTGCACGCGTGCGTGTGCTCGCGGATGAAGCATCCGGGCGGCAGCGTCTGGGTGCCCATGGAGAAATCGCCGCGCGCGCCGACCATCGCCCGGCTGAGAATGTTGCGGATGTGGCCGTTCGCCGGCACCGGCTGCCAGTAGCTGTCGCCCTCGTCCGGTCCGACGATCTTCACCGGCTCGAGCGCCGTTTGCTCGACATTCATGGGAATCCCTCTATCGCAGGCGCCGCGATCTCGCGGGTCGCGGCAATCACAAGGAACCGGCGATCAACCCGCGTCGCCGAGCCGGCGCCGGCCGGCACGAGACAGGGCTAGTACGCCGGACAGCGCAATCTGTTGTACCGCCAGCGTTCGACCTTGATTCCGCGCGCAAAGCAGAAGCTTGGGCCGTCGGAAATCGTGCCGGTGACGGTCACTCCCCTCCGCGGTGCCGGGCGCGGCGGCGACATGAACAGTGCGAAATTTCCGCTCGGGCTGTTCACGAACATGCACTCCGGCCCCATCGACGTGCAGCCCCTGACCGTGATTCTCTGGCCATCGGCGGCGAGCGCACTCGCGCTCAACATCAATAGGGCCGAGCAAGTCAAGATCGCTCCTCTCATCTCTCCCTCCTGGCTTGGGCGTGAAACCGATTTGCTGTGCTCCGACCGCTCACCCGAGCACGAGCGGAAGCCGCCGCGGACCGCGCACCGAGCCCTCCGACCACTTGACCGCGGCATTCGGGGCGAGGCGGAACTCCGGGACGCGCGCCAGCCATTGCTCGAGCGCGATCCTGATCTCCATGCGCGCGAGGTTCGAGCCGATGCAGCGGTGGATGCCGAGCCCGAACGCGGCGTGGCGGTTCTCGCGCCGCTCGATGACGACGCGGTCGGCGTCGGCAAACATCGCCGGATCGCGGTTGGCGGCCGGGAACGACAGCAGCACCATCTCGCCCGGCTTGAACGCGGTGCCGTTGATCCGCGTCTCCTTGACGACCTCGCGCGCCATGGTCACCGGCGCGTACGCGCGCAAGAATTCCTCGACCGCGACCGGCAACAGCTCCGGCTCCGCCGCCAGCCGCCGCCGGTCGGCGTCGTGGGTCGCGAGATGCCACAGGCAGGCGCCGATCGCGCTCCAGGTGGTGTCGATGCCGGCGACCAGCAGCAGGCGCAAGGTGCCGAAGAAATGGTTGTCGCTGAGCGGATTGCCGTTGATGCGCGCCGCCAGGAGATGGCTGATCAGGTCGTCGCCCGCGCCGGGCGCCGCGCGGCGTTTCTCCGTCTGCGCGCGAAAATACGCGGTCATCTCCTCGGTCGCGCGCGCGAGCACCGCATGATCGGTGATGCCGAGCTCGAGCAGCTCATGGATCCAGGTGCGGAACTGGTCGCCGTCCTGCTCCGGGATGCCCAGCATGTGCGCCATCACCCGCACCGGGATCTCCTGCGCGTAGTCGACGGCGGCGTCGCAGGCCGGCCGGCCGGCGATGCGCTCGACCAGGCTGCGGCAGATCTCGCGCGTGCGCGGCTCATGCCGCGCGATCGCCTCCGGCGTGAACGCCGGCAGCAGCACGTTCTTGGCGCCGCGATGCTTCGGCGGATCGGTGGTGATCGGCGGCGCCCCGCCGCGCGGCGGCAGGTCCTCGCGCACGACCACGCGGTGCGAGGAGAAATGCTCGGTGTCGTACGCGATCGCGCGCACGTCTTCATAGCGGCTGGGAAAGTAGACTCCCATGAACCGGTCGGTATGGGCGATCGGACACCGCCGCCGCAGTTCGTCCCAGATCGGATAGGGATTTTCGACCCAGCGCGGGTCGAGATGATCGAAATCGGTCGTCCAATCCTTGACGGGCGGACGGCTGCTCATCGGGCGGCCTTCGGTTGGCGCCGGCGCGGAGCGCCGGTTCGCGGGACGGCGAAGCAAGCTTACAGCGCAGCGCTTGCCGGGTAAAATCCCCCCATCGCGCCGCAACGACCCGGCCAATAACGGGGGAGTTCGCATGACGCCCTTCCGCTCCCGATCGCTGCTCGCCGCCCTCGCCTGCGCCTGGGCGGTCGGCACGGATCCGCTCGTCGCGCAGCCGAAGGACGCCGAGCCCGCCACGCGCGAGGCAAACGCCGCGGTGCTGCGCACGCTGCCGTTCGACGACCGCGGCGACTTCGCCGATGCGCAGCGCGGTTTCGTCGCGACCCTGCCCGACGCTCTCGTGACCGGCGACGGAGCGCGCACGGTCTGGTCGATGCAGCCTTATGATTTCCTCCAGCGCGGGCCGGCGCCGGCGACGGTCAATCCCAGCCTGTGGCGTCAGGCGCTGCTCAACAATTTTCACGGCCTGTTCCAGGTCGCCGACCGCGTCTACCAGATTCGCGGCTTCGACATTTCCAACATGACGATCGTCGAATCCGACGACGGCCTGATCGTGATCGACCCGCTGCTGGCGGCGGAGACCGCCAAGGCCGGCATCGAGCTCTATTACCGCAACCGGCCGCGCAAGCCGGTCGTCGCCGTGATCTACACCCATTCGCACGCCGATCATTTCGGCGGCGTGAAGGGCGTCGTCGCCGAGGACGACGTGCGCGCCGGCAAGGTGCGGATTTTCGCGCCCGACCATTTCATGGACTACGCCATCGCCGAGAACGTCATCGCCGGCAACGCCATGAGCCGGCGCGCGCTCTATCAGTTCGGCTCCGCGCTGGCGCCGGGCGAACGCGGCCACGTGGACACCGGGCTCGGCCGGCGGCTCTCGCGCGGCACGCTCACCCTGATCGCGCCCACCGACCTCATCAAGGACGAGTTCGAGGCCCGCACGATCGACGGCGTCGAGATCGAGTTCCACCTCGTGCCGTCCTCCGAGGCGCCGTCCGAGATGACGCTCTACTTCCCCAAGTTCAGGCTGCTGGACATGGCGGAAGACGCGACCCACACCATGCATAACCTCTACACGATCCGCGGCGCGGAAGTGCGCGATGCGCGCCTGTGGGCGCGCTACCTGAGCGAATCGCTCGAGCGCTACGGCGGGCGCACCGACGTTGTGATCGCGCAGCATCATTGGCCGACCTGGGGCGCGGAGAAGATCGCGACCTTCCTCAGGCGCCAGCGCGACATGTACAAGTTCATTCACGACCAGTCGGTGCGCCTGATGAACCACGGCTACACGCCGAACGAAATCGCCGAGACGCTGAAAATGCCGGCGAGCCTTGCCAACGACTGGTCGGCGCGCGGCTACTACGGGACGCTGAGCCACAACGCGAAGGCCGTCTATCAGAAATATCTCGGCTGGTACGACGCCAACCCGGCCAACCTCTCGCCCCTGCCGCCGGTCGAGCAGGCGCGGCGGACCGTGGACTACATGGGCGGCGCCGACGCGGTGATCGCACGGGCGCGCGCGGATTTCGCCGCCGGACAGTATCGGTGGGTGGCGAGCGTGATGCGAGAGGTCGTGTACGCCGATCCGTCCAACCGGGCGGCGCGCGAGCTTGGCGCCGACGCGCTCGAGCAATTGGGCTACCAGGCGGAGGCGGGCACGTGGCGCAACGCTTATCTCGCCGGCGCGATGGAGCTGCGCGGCGGCGTGGCCAACCTCGCCGGCGGCACCACGCTCACGGCCGACATGCTCAAGGCGATCACGCTCGATCTCCTGTTCGATTTCATGGCGGTGCGCCTCAATGCCGACAAGGCCGAAGGCAGGACCATGGTCATCAATTGGACCTTCACCGATGTCGGGGAAAAGCTCGTTCTCAATCTGGAAAATTCCGCCCTCACCCATGTCGCGGGAAGGCTCGCGGCGAACGCCGACGCAAGCTTCACGCTCACGCGCGCAAGCCTCGACGCCGTCCTGCTCAAGCAGAAAACCTTCGTCGATGCCATCAAGGCAGGCGAGATCGCGGTCGAAGGCGACCCGCGCAAGCTCGGCGAGTTGATGGCCATGCTCGACGAGTTCACGCCGGACTTCCCGATCGTCGAGCCCAAGGAGGCGCGGCGATGACGCGAGCGACGACGATCTTGCTGCCTTCGCTGCCCGCCGATGCCGGAGCCGACGTGCGCGGCAGCCGGGCGCCGTGGCGGAGCGCGGGCCGCACACGCTATGGTCTCGACCCCGCCGCAACCCGCCCGTAAGCTTCGCCGCAACGGTCGAAGCTCACGGACCCCACAAGGGAGACCCCCCATGCTGACGCTCTATTACGCGCCCGGCGCGTGCTCGATGGCCGCGCACATCGTGCTGGAAGAAAGCGGCGAGAAGTACGAGCCGCAGCGCATGGACCTGACCAAGGGCGAACAGCGCACCGAGGCCTACCTCAAGATCCACCCGCTGGGCCGCGTGCCGGCGTTGCGCCTCGACAACGGCGAGCCGCTGGCGGAAAACACCGCCATCCTGCCCTACCTCGGCAAGCGATTCGGCCTGTGGCCGACCGACCCGGTGGGCGAAGCCAAGGCGCTGTCGCTCATCGGCTTCTTTGCGGCGAGCGTGCACCCGGCGAACGCCCATGTCAGCCGGCCGGAGCGCTACGCGGCCGATCCGTCCGCCTTCGCGACGCTCAAGGAGACCGGCCTCAAGACCTTCCACGGCTATTTGCAGCAGATCGACGGCATGCTGGCGGGACGCGAGTGGTTTTCCGACCGCTACTCCGTGCTAGATCCCTATGGGTTCGTGTTCTACACCTGGGGCGCGCGGCGCGAGCTGCCGATGGGCGAGCTGAAAAATTACTCGGCGTTCAAGGACCGCATGGTGCAGCGCCCTGCCGTCCGGCGGGTGGTCGAGGACGAGAAGGTCAAGGCCTGAGCTTCGCCCCGTCGCGCGCATCCCGGGCCCAAGTTACCGATTGTTCAGCTGCGTCTCCTAACCTGTCCCGAACATCTGGTGGGTAGGAGCGGCGCATGACATCCTATCGACTGCGTCTTGGCGCATTGGCGGTCGTCGCATGGGCCGGCCCGAGCGCGGCGCTGGCCAACGTGGAAGGCGTCTGGCTCGACAAGGACGGATGCGCCATGCGCATCCAGGCGTGCGGCGACGCGATGTGCAGCACGATCTCGAGCCTCAGGCCGCGCGATGACCCGGCGACCGGCCAGCCGTGGACCGACAAGAAAAATGCCGATCCGGGCCTGCGCAGCCGCCCGCTGGTGGGGTCCCGGTTCTCATCTCGATGCGCCCGAGCGGCCCGCGCAAGTGGTCGGGACGGCTCTACAACGCGGATAACGGCAAGACCTATTCGGGCAATCTCATCGAGCTTGGGCCGCAAACCATCCGGGTCGAAGGCTGCGTGCTCGGCATCTGCGGCGGCGAAAGCTTGACCCGGACGCGCTGAGCCGGGCCCGCCGCGGCCTCCTAACCTTTTGAAACAACAAATCTTTCGCGAACGCGGCCAAACCGCGATGAGGGACGGCCGACGGCAGGCTTGCCTCGTCCGCCGGAACCTTTCCGCACACACCGCCTTGTTACCGGCCTGTTCCATTCACATGCCGTTCAGCGCCGCGCGCGTGGTATTGATCTTCGGGGGATTCGGGCGGGACGCATTGGTCATGTCACGGATTTCGGCGCTCATCGTTGCCTTCTTCGCGCTCCTCCTGCCCGGCTTGGCGGCCGCCCAGGCGCCGGAGAACCGCGTCGCGCTCGTCATCGGCAATGCCGGCTATCAGGCGGGCGCGCTCGCCACGCCGGCCAACGACGCCGGCCTCATCGCGCAGACCCTGCAGGCGGCGGGCTTCGACGTGGTCGGCTCGCGCGACCTCGACCAGGACACCTTGCGCCGCGCGCTGCGCGACTTTCTCGACAAGGTGCAGGCCGCCGGCCCCAACACGGTCGCGTATATCTATTTGGGCGGCTACGGGGTGCAGCTCGAAGGCGAGAACTACTTCGTCCCGGTCGACGCGCGCATCGCGCGCGACACCGACGTGCCGGTCGAGGCGGTGCGGATTTCCGACTACACCCGCCCGCTCGCGGCGCTCAATCTGAAGGCTCTGGTCGTCGTCCTCGACCTCGCGCGCGCCAATTCCTTCGCGCGCTCCGGCGCGCCGCTCGCCGGCGGGCTCAACCTCATCGAGCCCGAGCCCGGCATGCTGATCGCCTTCAACGCCGCTCCCGGCACGGTCGGCCCCGAGGGCCCGGGACCCTACGGCTTCTATGCCCAGGCGCTCGCCGAAATGATGCGCGAAGGCGGGCTGCCGCTGGGCGAGGTGTTCGACCGCGTGCGCCTGCGCGTCAACGACATGACCCGGGGCGCCCAGGTGCCGTGGCACGCCTCGCGGGTGCAGGCGCCGTTCGTGTTCTTCGAGCGGGCGCCCGATGCGCCGCCGCCGGCCGTCTCGCGCGACCA
>DASPZC010000289.1:0-6197 GCA_035636455.1 Xanthobacteraceae bacterium | reverse complement strand
TCTCGTTTTGTTTGCTCGTCGTTCAGTCGAGATAATCGGCGTGCCGGGCGACGTGCTCGGCGAGCCCGAGCGCATGCTGGCGCACCAGGTCTTCGGCGCGCTCGGTGTCGCGCGCCTCGAGCGCCTGGATGATGTTCATGTGATCGCGGATCGAGCGCGCGGCGCGGTCGTCCTCGCCGATCGTCTTGCGCCGGATCATGCGCATGTGGGTGAACAGGTTCTCGGCGAGATCGATCAGCACGCCGTTGCGGCTCATGCCGATGATCGCCTGGTGGAATCGGATGTTGACCTCGGAATACTCGTCGAGCTTGGCGTGCAGCTGGCCGTTCTCGAAGGTGGTGAACATCGCGCGCAAGGTCGCGATCTCGTCGTTGCGCGCCTCGAGCGTGATCAGCCGTGCCGCCATGCTCTCGAGCGCGGCCCAGGCGGTGATCATCTCGATCACCTGGCGCCGGGTCTTGCGCACCACGTAGATGCCCCGGCGCGGCACCGAGCGGACGAACCCCTCGCGCTCGAGCTGCGCCATCGCCTCGCGCACCGGCGTGCGGCTGATGCCGAGGTCCTGGGCGAGCTGGCGCTCGTCGAGCCGCACGTCGCCGGGGTGGTCGTAGACGTTGAGCGAGACGATCACGTCGCGCAGCGCCGCATAGGCCCGGTCGGCGAACGTCGACGTGTCCTCGAGCGGGGCGACGACGATCCGGGCGGCGGCTTCGGCGGTGCGGGAACGCGGAGGAATGGATGACATAGGCCGCCCGCCTTGCGGGTCCCTGACGCTGAACGGACCTAGACTAGCCGATAGTGTGTCTGGAATACAATATGCCAGAGTCGTTCGACTCCGACCCATGTATTCAGCTACCGCCGGGATCGCTGGCTTCGGCGACCCCGGCCTTTGCGCTTTGGGTCACCCCTGCGCCATCACCCGCGCGCGGATCGGTTTCAGGGCAACGATCGCCAGGATGGCCGCCGCGATGTTGAGCAAAGCCGCCACGATGAACACCGCCGTCCAGTTGCCGGTATAGGCGGTCAATATGTTGCCCAGCGGCACCAGCAGCGATGCCGTGCCCTTGGCGGTGTACAGCATGCCGTAGTTGGTGGTGGCGTACTTGCGCCCGTAGAGGTCGGTGCAGGTCGCCGGGAACAGCGAGTAGATCTCGCCCCAGGCGAAGAACACGAGGCCCGACAGGATGACGAACAGCAACGGATCGTGCGCATAGATCAACAGCGCATAGATGCCGATGCCTTCCAGCATGAAGGCGATGAACATCGTGTTCTCGCGGCCGATCTGGTCCGACACCCAGCCGAAGAACGGCCGGCATATTCCGTTGAGCACCCGGTCGATCGTCAAGGCGAACTGCAGTGCTGGCAGCGTCAACCCGAGGATCGACACCGGGATGCCGTCGACCTTGAAGTCCTTGGCGATCGGGGCGAGCTGGGCCGTGGCCATCAGGCCGCCGGTGCCGACCATGACGAACATGACGTACATCAGCCAGAAGGGCGGGCTCCTGAGCACTTCCTGGGGCTCGTAGTCGCGCCGGGTCTGCTGCACCGCCGGCGCCACCGGGACCGCGACCTCGCCGGCCTGCGGCGCGCGCAGCAGCATGCCGACCAGCACGACGATCACACCCTGGCCGATGCCGAACCACAGGAAGGCGGATTCATAACCGCTCTGCTGGATCATGTTGGCGATGGGCACGACGGTCAGGGCCGAGCCGGCGCCGAAGCCGGCCGCGGTCAGTCCGGCCGCCAGGCCGCGGCGGTCCGGGAACCATTTGAGCGCATTGCCGACCGACCCGCCGTAGATGACGCCGGCCCCGATGCCGCCGATCGCGGCGGCGAGATAAAGCAGGAAGAGCGAGTCGGCGACCGAATTGATCACCCACGCGATGGCGACCAGCACGCCGCTGCCGCAGATCATCACCTTCGGGCCGAAGCGATCGATCAGGTAGCCCTCGATCGGCACCAGCCAGGTCTCGGTCAGGACGAAGATGGTGAAGGCCACCTGGATGGCGGCGCGGCCCCAGTGGTACTTCTGGTCGATCGGACCGACGAAGAGCGTCCAACCGTATTGCAGGTTGGCGATCATCACCATGCAGATGATGCCGAAAATCAGTTGACCCCAGCGGGTCGATTCGGACGCAATGGCGCGCGGTTCCGCCGCTCCGGATGTGGTGGTCATTTCCATCCCCTGGATTTCGTTGTCGTACGCGGTTTGCCCGCGCTGGTATACCTTATACCGGGTCTATCCTACCGCCAACAATACACAAAAGATATGCCACTTTGGAGGGACCTCGCCATTTTTATGTGACACGGCTTGCGAGCGCCGCCCGACACAGCCCCCTCCCGTCGCCGCGACAAGTCAAGGCTTCTGTCGGTTGCTCGGCCGGTAGAATGCCATGGACAATCCGCGCCTGTGAAATAGGGTCGCGCCGGCGGATCCAGGAACCTGTCGTGAGCGAAGGCGCCGAATTCATCGTCAACGGACGCAAGGTCGGCGTGAGCGTCGCGGGGACGACGCCGCTCATCGACGTGCTGCGCAATGCGCTCGGCCTGCGCGGTACCCGGTTCGGCTGCGGGCTCGAGCAATGCGGCGCCTGCATGGTGCTGGTGGACGGCGAGCCGGTCTATGCGTGCACGCGCGAGGTCGGGACCGTCGCGGGCAAGACCGTCACGACGGTCGAAGGCCTCGCGCGCGGCGAAAAGCTCCACCCGCTGCAGCAGGCGTTCCTCGACGAGCAGGCCGGCCAATGCGGCTATTGCCTGTCAGGCATCCTCATGTCCGCCAAGGCGTTGCTCGACCGCAATCCGCGGCCGAACCGGGCCGACATCGTCGCCGCGCTCGACCGGCACCTGTGCCGCTGCGGCGTGCACAACCGCATCATCCGCGCGGTGGAACGCGCGGCCGCCGCGCACGAGGCGACGCCATGACGCTCGCCGCATTGCCCAAGAGCCTGACCGACAATCCGCGTCTCGACCGCTGGGTCGGGTTCGAGCCCGACCGCACGGTGCGGGTCGCCACCGGCAAGGTCGAGCTCGGCCAGGGCGTGCTCACCGCGCTCGTGCAGATCGCCGCCGAAGAGCTGTGCGTGCCGCCCGCGCGCGTGCGCCTCCTCTCCGGGGTGACCGCGCAATCGCCCGACGAAGGCTATACCGCCGGCAGCCGCTCGATCGAGGAATCGGGCACCTCGATCCGGCTCGTCTGCGCCGAGGTGCGCGGGCTCTTTCTCGATCACATCGCGGCGGCACTCGGCTGCCGGCCGGCCGAGCTGTCGGTCGAGGACGGCGCGGTCCTGCGCGACGGCGCGCCCACCGGGTTCGATTACTGGTCGCTCAACGAGAAGATCGATCTGGCGCGGCCGGCGACCGGGCGCGCGCCGGTCAGGCGTCCGGCCGAGTTCCGCGTCATCGGACAGAATCTCGCGCGCGTCGATCTTCCGGCGAAGATCGCGGGCGCTGCGTTCGTGCACGATCTCGACCCGCCGGACCTCAAGCACGCGCGGGTGGTGCGTCAGCCGCGGCGCGGCGCGCATCTCGCGTCGCTCGACGACGCGGCGATCCGGCGTGCGCTCGGCGATCGCGTCGAGCTTGTTCGCGACGGCGATTTCCTCGCGGTTGTGGCCGACGACGAGACGCTTGCCATGAAGGCGGTCGATATCGTCCGCCGCCATTGCGTGTGGGAAGGCGGCACGCCGATCCCGGTCGATGCCGGCGAGCCGGAGTTCCTCGCCGCGCAGCCGTCCAGGGATCGCGTCATCGAGAGCGGCGCCCCGCGGCCGTCCGGCAACGCCGCGCGAATGCTGGAGGCGACCTATTCGCGCCCCTGCATCGCCCATGCCTCGCTTGCGCCGTCCTGCGCGCTGGCGAGTTTCGCCGACGGCCGGCTGACCGTGTGGACCCACGCGCAGGGCGTTTATCAGTTGCGCAACGCCCTGGCGCGCGCGCTGGGGCTTGCCGCCGAGCAGATCGTCGTCACGCACCGGCAGGGCGCCGGCTGCTACGGCCACAACGGCGCCGACGACGTGGCGCTCGACGCGGCGCTGGTGGCGCGGCGCCTTCCCGGCCGGACCGTGCGGGTGCAGTGGAGCCGCGCGGACGAGCTGTCCGCCGCGCCGTTCGGCTCGCCCATGACGATGCGCATGCAGGCGGCGCTCGATGCGCACGGCCGGCCGCTCGACTGGACCCACGAGGTGTGGAGCGCCGTGCATGGCCAGCGCCCCGGGATGCACGGCAACGTCAATCTGCTCGCCGCCGCGGCGCTGCCGAATGCGCCGTCGCCGCCCGAGCCGGTCGACGTGCCCGACGCCGGCGGAGGGGGCGGCACCCGCAACGCCGCGACCCTCTACGACTTTCCGCGCCAGCGCATCGTGCACCATCTGCTGCCGCAGATGCCGGTGCGCACCTCGTCGCTGCGCACTCTCGGCGGCTTTGCCAACGTGTTCGCGGCCGAGTGTTTCATGGACGAGCTGGCCGACGAGGCCGGCGAGGATCCGGTGGCCTATCGCTTGTCGCTCCTGTCCGAGCCGCGCGCGCGGCAGGTGATCGAGACGGTCGCGCGCCTCGCCGGCTGGTCCGGCCGCGGCGAGCGCGGCAGCGGCACCGGCCGGGGCATCGGGTTTGCCCGCTACAAGAACAAGGCCGGCTATTGCGCCGTGGTCGCCGAGGTCGCGGTCGACGAGACGGCACGGCTCGCGCGCATGTGGTGCGCGGTCGACGGCGGGCTCATCATCAATCCGGACGGCGCCCGCAACCAGATCGAAGGCGGCATCGTCCAGGCGGCGAGCTGGACGCTCAAGGAGGCGGTGCGCTTCGCCGACGGCGGCGTCGCGTCGATCACCTGGGACGACTATCCGATCCTGCGCTTCTCCGAAGTGCCGCCGGTCGAGATCGAGCTGATCGACGCCCCGGACGAGCCGCCGCTCGGCCTCGGCGAGGTCGCGCACGGCCCGACCGCCGCCGCCATCGGCAACGCCGTGGCGCATGCGCTTGGCGCCCGCATCAGGAATTTGCCGCTCACCCGCGAGCGCATCATGGCGACGGTGCTGGCGGGGACGTAGCTCCACCTCTCCCCGCTTGCGGGGAGAGAGCCTGCCCTCGGGCTCGACCCGAGGGTCGGCGAGCGAAGCGAGCCGGGTGAGGGGGCGCCGGAGGACAGCACGCAACCGTCGAGGCCCCCTCACCCCGACCCTCTCCCCGCACGCGGGGAGAGGGAGAACTCACGCCGCCTTGTCGGTCACCGCGCGCACCGCCTGCGGGATCGGCAGCGGTTTGTTGGCGCTGCGGTCGATGAACTCGACCGTCAGGAACACCATCTCGCGGTCGCCGATGTTTTGCAGATCGTGCACCTTGCACTCGCCCGGGCCGTAGGTCTCGTGGCGGGTCTCGCCCGGCATGTAGTCGTACTCGACCGTGCTGCCGTCCATCAGGTGCTGGCGTCCGCGCCCGCCGCTCACCGACGTCCAGAAATAATCGAGCACGTGGCGGTGGAAGCCGAACCGCTCGCCCGGCTTGAGCCGGATGGTCCAGATGCGCACGCGGTCCGTCTCGGAGACCAGGCGATTGCCGACGCAGCCGTTGGGCGCGCGGGCCTCGCGCTCGAACTCTTGGCTGAGCGCCTGCGGCCAGGCGGTCTTGTCGGCGCTGGCGGCCGCCTTGTCCTTCATGGCGAGAGCCATCGCGTCCTCCGGGTTTTGCGCGTCGCAGCTAATGTATAGTGCCCACGATCATTGGCAAAGCCTGGGAGCTGGTGGTGCAGGGAAGCGGCGCGCGGCGCGCGCTCGTCATCGGCGGTTCGATGAGCGGGCTGTTGGCCGCGTTGGCGCTCGCCCGCCGCGGCTTCGACGTGCACGTGTTCGAGCGCGTGGAGAGCGAGCTCGCCGGGCGCGGCGCCGGCATCGTGGCGCAGCCGCAATTGCGCGACGTGTTTCGTGCCATCGGCCTCCCCGACGTCGAGCTGGGCGTTTCGGTCACCTTGCGGCGCTCCTACGCCATCGACGGCCGCCTGGCGGGCGAGATCGTCTGCCCGCAGACGCTCACCTCGTGGGACCGCGTCTATCGCCTGCTGCGCGACGCGTTCCCGCCCGCGCGCTACCACCGCGGCAAGGCGCTCGAGGAGGTCGTCGTGCGGCCCGGCTCGGTGATCGCGCGCTTCGCGGACGGCGCGCGCGTCGAAGGCGATGTGCTGATCGGCGCCGACGGCCTGC
>DASPZC010000288.1:0-10999 GCA_035636455.1 Xanthobacteraceae bacterium | reverse complement strand
CCCTGCATCCCTTGGCATGCGCCGCGCGCAGCAGCACGGGGATGTCCGGCCGCTCCATGAAGCCGAAGCGGGCGGTGGCGCGCCAGAAGCTTGGGGCGATTTCCTCGACCGCGAGCCGCTCGGCCTCCCGCATCCAGGGGGTCGGCTGAATGATGACCGTGAGCACGAACAGGCGCTCGTGCAGCGCGCGATTGTGCTTGAGATGCCAGACCATGACGGGCGGCGCATCGCGCAACGTGCGCGTCAGGAACACCGCGGTTCCGGGCACGCGCGGAACGCGGCCCCGGTCGATCCGCGCCATGAACTCCTCGATCGGCATGACCGAGTCGTGCAGCCGCTCGGCAACGGCCGTGGCGCCGACGTGCCAGACCACCATGATGAAATAGACGCTGGCCGCGAGCAGGAGCGGCACGTATCCGCCTTCCGCCACCTTGGTGAGATTGGCGGCAAAGAAGGCGGCGTCGATGACCAAGAAAACGCCGGCAAGGGCGGCGGCCGCCGGCAGGCCCCATCCCCAGACCTCGCGCAACGCGATGAACACCAGCGCCGACGTCATCAGCATGGTGGCCGAGACGGCGATGCCGTAGGCGGCCGCGAGGTTGTCGGATTTGCCGAACCCGATGGTGAGCCCGACGGTGACGATCATCAGCAGCCAGTTGACGATGCCGACGTAGATTTGTCCGTAGCCCTCGGCCGAGGTCTGGGTGATGTGCAGCCGCGGCATCCAGCCGAGCTGGATGGCCTGGCGGGTCATGGAGAACGCGCCGGTGATGACCGCCTGGCTGGCGATGACGGTGGCGACGGTCGCCAGCACGACCAGCGGGATCAGCAGGGCCGACGGGCACAACCGATAGAAGATGTTGTCGCCGGTCGGCTCGCCCTGCAGCACCAATGCGGCCTGGCCCGCGTAGTTGAGGACGAGGCTCGGCAGCACCAGCGCCGACCACGCGAGGCGAATCGGCCGCGCGCCGAAGTGCCCCATGTCGGCATAGAGCGCTTCCGCTCCGGTGACGCAGAGAAACACGCCGCCGAGCACGAGGAACGCGCCGGCGCCGCCGGAAAAGAGATAACTCGCGCCGTACATCGGATTGATCGCGAGCAGCACCGCCGGGTGTTTGACGATTCCGCCGATGCCGAGCGCCGCGATCGCCACGAACCACAGCGCCATGATCGGGCCGAACGCCCGGCCGATGCGCGACGTGCCCTGCGGCTGGATGGCGAAGAGCGCGACCAGGATGGCGACCGCGGCCGGAACGATGTAGGGCGTCACGGCCGGCGTCGCGATGGTCAATCCCTCGAGCGCCGAGAGGACGGAGATCGCCGGCGTGATCGCGCCGTCGCCGTAGATCAGCGCGGCGCCGAACAGGCCGACCGCGACGATGGTCGGCCGGCGCTCGCGCTTGACGCCGAGCAGCGCCATCAGGGCGAGGATGCCGCCTTCGCCGTCGTTGTCGATGCGCATGGCGACCGAGACATACTTGATCGTGGTCACCACGATCAGCGTCCAGATCACGAGGGAGAGCGACCCGAGGGCGACGTCGCGGCCGGGCCGCTCGCCCGCCAGCGCCAGCACGGTCTTGAGGGTGTAGAGCGGGCTCGTGCCGATGTCGCCGAACACGACGCCGAGCGCCGCCAGCGCGGCGACCGGGAGGTTTGGGGTCGGCCGATCCCCGGGCGCGCCGGTGGGTTCAGACAAAAGCGGCTCCCCTGCCGGTCATGCCGGGGTGAGCCGCAATTGTGCGCAGGCCCCTTCCCGAAGGGAAGAGGCCGGCCTGGAGATGAGGTTCGGGATCGAGCCGCCGGACCTTATCGAATATCGGCGCCGCCGCGGCCCGTATAGGTCACCGGCTTGCCCGCCTTGAGCACGGGGCCGTCGGCCTGCAGCCGCGCCACCTCGCCGCTCGAGCTGACATGGGCGGCAATGCCGGTCGCGACCACCAGGATGGCGCCGACGAGGGCCACGACCACGATCTTGACGTGGGTCCGGCGATCGGCGGTCAGCAGCGAATGGCTCATTTGATCCTCGCGGGAGCGCGCCCCGGCGGCGACTGCACACATATACGTGCGGGCGGCGCCCAAGGAACGTGCGTTCACGAATCCTTGAATCGACGTGATCGCCCGCGTTCGCGACGCTCGCGCAAATATCGGCACAAGGGGGTGGCCATGCCGCTTGCCGTCAAGGCGCTGTTCTTCGACGTGTTCGGCACGCTGGTCGACTGGCGCACCAGCATCGCGCGCGAGGCGGCGGCGATCCTCGGGCCGCGCGGCCACGCCCTCGACTGGACCGCCTTCGCCGACGCCTGGCGCGACGAATACCAGCCCGGCATGGAGGAGGTGCGCGCCGGGCGCATCCCGTTCTCCAAGCTCGACGTGCTCCATCGCCGCAACCTCGAGCGCATCCTGCCGCGCTTCGGCATCAAGGATTTGCCCGCGGAGACGCTGCGCGAGCTCAACCTCGCCTGGCACCGTCTCGACGCCTGGCCGGACGTGACGTCCGGGCTCAAGCGCCTGCGCGGCAAGTTTCGCATCGCCCCGGTGTCGAACGGCAACATCTCGCTCATGGCCGACCTTGCCCGCCGCAACGATATCCAGTGGGACGCGATCCTCGGCGCCGAGATCGCCGGCGACTACAAGCCGAAGCCGCGGGTCTACGTCGCCGCGGCCGAAGCGTTCGATCTGCCGCCGGGCGACTGCATGATGGTGGCGGCGCATACCGGCGATCTTGCCGCCGCCGCCGCGTGCGGCCTGCGCACCGGCCACATCGCCCGGCCGAACGAGCGCGGCCCGGGCCGCGGCGAAGCGGCGCCGAAAGGTCCGGTCGACATCGCCGCGCTTGGCCTCGAGGACCTCGCCGACAAGCTCGGCGCGTGAACGGGCGCGCGATCGGATGCTTCGATCGCGGCCGAAGCGTTTGCGGTTGGATCATCGCGTTCGACGCTTCATATCGATGGGACGGAGAGGCCGACCCGTCGGTGCTCCTCCCACGAAGGAGAACGCGCATGATCACCCTGTGCATCCGCTACACGCTCGACGCCAACAAGCTCGCCGACTTCGAGGCCTACGCGCGCGCCTTGGCGCGCCCGATCGAGCGCTGCGGCGGCAAGGTCGCCGGCTATTATCTGCCGACGAAATTCGCCGGGCCGACCAATGCCGCGGTGGGATTGATCGACTTTGCGAATCTCGCCGCCTACGAGCAGTACCGCGCGAAGCTCGCGGCCGACCCGGACGCGGCCGAGACCGCGCGGCGCGCCGACGCGGCCGGCTGCATCCTCAACGAGGACCGCTCGTTCGTGCAGCGGGTGGCCCCGGCGGCTTAGACTCGTGCAATTGGCAGCGGGCGATGGCGGCTAAGCGGCCCAATGCGGCCATGTGCGGGGGCGGCCCGGCGAGCTTCAAGTCGATAGGGCTGAGGATCGCATGTCGTCAGGCCGTTCCCCGCTCAAGGAGCGAAGCGACCTTCGTCTGGCCCTCCTGCTTGAGGATGCTCAGGAACTCGCGCAAGGTCATCAGGTCACGGCTTAGCGAAAAATGCATGTCCAGCTCTGCGCCCCGGAACTGTCGCGCAAATCCTCGGATCTTGAGCGCATAGACCCTGTCAAAGAGCTTCTCTCGCAGGAGGTTATCCGCCTTACGTGCAGACAGTACGTACCATTCTGCACCGCGGATTCGGCCGTATACTTCGACGAATGAAGGAGACTTTTCCTCCACGATTCGTTGAACCACCCGGTCTTCAATATCTCTCTTTCTCGTAGCTCGGCTGGACTTGGAAATCAGCGCCACGATTTCCACTTCGCGCTCGGGAACGAATCCCTCAATCGATCCGGCAGTCAAATTGGGGACGCCGACAATGGCGAACATATACGGCAAGTGTTCCTCCTGCTGCTTTTGCAGCGCGCCGAGTATTTTGTATGTCGCAAGCGGAAAACAGTCGGTCGGCTGCAGCCCGACGAGTTCGGGGGCTCGACGAAATACCGACCCGAAGAATTTGATATTGACTCGATAGATCGGCCCCTGTCTCGTCCATTTAACACCCGATAGTCGGTATCCGTCCGTCCTTCGCGGAGATCGACCAGTTTGAACTCCACATCCGACCCCATTCGCTCCCGATAGATATCTTCAAATGCAATTTCGGCAGCGCGGCCGATTATGAGCTGTGCCAGGATCGACCGCGCGCGAGTTACATCCGCGTCCGCCAAATCGCTCGGCTTGACGCCGAGCACTGCGAAGCTTGCATCCGGATTTGTGGCAATTTCCTCAAGTCGGGCCGGCGTCGTGCCGACTGCGGCAGCGACATCACGCAAAGCTTCGCCTTTCGCGATCCGTACGCATCCCTGCAAGACGTGAAAGGGTTTCGGCCAAGGTTCCGCCGCATAGGCGACAGTGAGGAATTCGATCAGATCGTCGCTGTTCATAAATTCTTGGGATCGAGCCCGAAACGTACGCCTGACGCGCGGACGTAGGCCTCGTCAATATCGATCGCAATCCACCTTCTTTCCAGGTCCTCAGCAACCCGCCCGGTTGTATTGCTTCCAGCAAAGGGATCAAGCACGAGATCGCCTACACGGGTGAGGAAGCGGATGAAGAATTCGGGAAGCGCGCTCGGGAACCGCGCGGGATGCACCTTTGCGCCCAGCTCTTTGCAGGCGGTAATGTAGGCCGAGTTGCTTTCATTGTTGCCACGGACGAGGACGTTCTGCGGGATTGCGCCGCCGCGATTGTTCCGGAATTTGGCGGTAATGACGTGCCCGCTTGGACGCCTTTTCGGCTTATAGCCCTTGGCGATCAGGCGCTTCATGTCCGGACTGTAGGGTACCAGCACTTGGCGGTTGTCGGCGTACGGCCACGGGGTGGGCGAAAACCACCAAATGTACTCGACGCTATCCTTAATCCGCGACCGGCGCACGTTCACCCATTCAGCGGGCGAGGGCAGCTTCGCAGGGTTTTGCCAAAAGCACTCCTGCGCCAGATGGAACCCCGCTTCCTCCACGATGGCGATCAGCAATTTGAAGTGATAGAGAGAACGCGTTGGCGTTCCCGCGTGATAACTGCCGCCAATATTCAGGACAAAACTGCCGTCGTGCCGTAAAATACGCCTTATCTCTTTGACGAACGGCAACATCCACCGAACGTAGTCGTCCTTGTCCACGTTGCCGTATTCTTTCTTGAAGTGCAGGGCATAGGGCGGGGAGGTTATGACCGGCGCGACGCTTTCATCCGGCAGGGACTTCATGACATGGAGTGAATCCGCCGAAAACGCCGCCCCAAGTTCGCTCGTGTAGGTCGGGCGGAAAGTCCGTGCGATCTCCGCCGGGTGTTGCAGGTCCCCGGTAAAAAGGGAGCGCGCATCCGATCTGAGTTGTGTTGCCCGCACCCACCGCTCCCGTTCCCGCGATCGCCCGATTCACGCTCGCCCGACACTAAGCTCGCGCGGTGAATCGCACCATGCCGGGCCGGATTCGCCCCGGCGGGTAACCCCAGGAATAATACGCGACCCTGAAACGGCATTATGTTCCTGTTTTGTTCCAATTGGCAAGAGGAAAATCATGGCAGGCGCGCGGCGGCTACACATTTGCGAAGGCAAACAAGCTTTGCCCGAGGTGCAGGGCCTCGCTGGCGGCTGCCCAAGCAGTGGTCGCCGAGGTTTTCCTTTGATATCTCTGCGTTCGGAGCCCAACTCCTGCCGCGGAGCCCGCGCATGCCGAAGATGAAGCTTGAAGGTTCGTTCGTCGCCCTGATTACGCCGTTCAACGCCGACGGGGCGGTGGATTTCGGCGCGTTCCGCACGCTCATCGATTTCCATGCGCGCCACGGCACCGCCGCCCTGCTGATCATGGGCTCGACCGGCGAGACCTCGCTGCTGTCGCCCGAGGAGAAGAAACGCATCGTCGTCGAGACCGCGAAGATGAGGACCGGGCGCATGCCGATCTTCTTCGGCTGCACCGGCAACAATACGGACTCCACGATCGCCGGCGTGCGCTTCGCCCGCGACAACGGCGCCGACGGCGCGATCCTCGCGGCCCCTGCCTATATCTGCGCGTCGGAAGCCGACATCGAAAAATTCTTCCTCGACGTGGCCAACGCCAGCGACCTGCCGCTCGGCATCTACAACAATCCGCCGCGCGTGAAGACCGACCTCCACTGGGACAGCCTCAAGCGCCTGTTCCGCCATCCCAACTACGTGGTGCACAAGGAATCGACCGCGCGGGTCGGCCAGGTGGCGCAGGTGCTGGCCGCGAGGCCGGACGTGGCGGTGATGTGCTGCGATTCGCCCAATCTCGGCCTCGTCGTGCCGACCATGAGCCTGGGCGGCCACGGCACCGCCAACATGACCGGCAACGTCGCGCCCGCCGAGATGGCGGCGCTGTCGACGCCGTGGGCGAGCTATGCCGACGCGGAGACCTTCCGCAGCACGTACCTCAAACTCCTGCCGCTGCTCCACTTCACCTATTCGGCCATCAACCCGGTCGCGGTGAAATCGCTGATGAAGGCGCTCGGCATGCCGGCCGGCGATCTGCGCCGCCCGCTCACCGGGCTTGCGGGCGAGGCCCTGGCCAAGGGCGTGCGCATCGTCGAGGAGCTCGGCCTCGCCGCGACGTACGGATACCAACCGAAGCCGGCGGCGATCGCCGCATGACGTCGTGAATCTCGGCATTGCCGGCCGCCGCGCTTTGCTCAGCGGCGCAAGCCGCGGCATGGGGCGCGCGTGCGCGCTGGCGCTGGCGCGCGAAGGCGCGGCGGTGACCATCGTGGCGCGCACCGCCGAGCCGCTCGAGCGCGCGGCCGCCGACATTCGCGCCGAGACCGGGGCGAGCGTCACAACCGTCGTCGCCGACATCACGACCGAGGCGGGACGGCGCGCGGCGCTTGCCGCCTGTCCCGAGCCCGACATCCTGCTCAACAATGCCGACGGCGTGCCGCCCGGCGACTTTCGCCGGCACAGTCGCGACGACTGGATCGCCGCGCTCGACGCCATGATGCTCGCGCCGATCGAGATGATCCGGCTCACGGTCGACGGCATGACGGCGCGCGGTTTCGGGCGCATCGTCAACATCGCCTCGCGCAGCGTGAAGATCGCGCAGCCCGAGCTTGCGCTCTCGAACGGCGCGCGCTCGGGGCTCGTCGGCTTCGTCGCCGGCCTCGCGCGGCAGACCGTCAGGCACAACGTCACCATCAACAACATCCTGCCCGGCATCATCGCCTCGGACGGGCAGCGCCGGCACGTCGAGGCGCTGGCCGCCCAGACCGGCCGGAGTTTCGACGACATCTGGCGCGAGCGCGCCGCCGCCAATCCGGCCGGCCGCTACGGCGAACCCGCCGAGGTCGGCGCCTACGTGGCCTTCCTGTGCTCGGCCGACGCCGGCTTCGTCACCGGGCAGAATTTGCTGATCGACGGCGGCCAATATCCCGGGACGTTCTGATGGGAGCAAAATCCTCCGACGTCATCCTGAGGTGCCCGAGCGAAGCGAGGGCCTCGAAGGATGGAAACAGGCGCATTTTCCCATGCTTCGAGGCTCCCCCGGCTCAAGGCCGGGGTCGCACCTCAGGATGACGGCGGAGTGTGGTTGATAATGCAAAGATTAGCCATTGCTGCGATAGCCGTACTCCTTCTCTTTGTTCCTCATCCCGCATCCGCCGACACCTACCCATCCCGCGCCATCACCATCGTGGTGCCGTATCCGGCGGGCGGGTCGGTCGACGGCGTGGCGCGCTTCCTCGCCGACGAGCTGGCCGAGCGGCTCGGCGTCGGCGTGGTGGTGGAGAACCGGGCGGGCGGGGCAGGGGGCATCGTCGGCGCCGCCACCGTCGCCCGCGCCGCGCCGGATGGCTACACGCTGATGCTCACCGCCTCGATCCACGTGGTGACGCCGTTCCTGTTCAAAAACGTGCCCTACGACGTGGTGAAGGATTTCTCGCCGATCTCGCTCGTCGCCTCCGGCCCGCTGATCGTGAGCACCAGCAAGACGACGCCGGCGCGCACGCTCGCCGAATTCTTCTCCCTGGTGCGCAAGGAGCCGGACAAGTTCACCTTCGCCACCTCGAGCCGCGGCTCCGCCGGCCATCTCACCGTCGAGCTGCTCAAGCGCCAGGCCGGGCTCGACACCCTCGTCGTCGCCTATCGCGGCGCCGGGCCCGCCCTGATCGACGTCATCGGCGGGCGCGTCCAGCTCATCGCCGATCCGTTCCTCTCCTCGCTGCCGCACGTGCGCGCGGGCGAACTGAGGGCGCTGGCGGTGACGAGCCTCCAGCGCGTCGCGCTGGCGCCGGAGATTCCGACCATCGCCGAGAGCGGCATGCAGCCGTTCGAGAGGCCTTTGGGGGCCGAAGGGGCTGCCGCCCGATATCCTCGCCGCGCTCGAGTCGGCCGTGCGCGCCTCGGCGTCCGCGCCGAAATTCAAGGAGCGCCTCAACCTGCTCGGCTTCGAGCCGATCGGCACCTCGGCCGCGGCGTTCAAGGCCTACATCGACGACGAGATCGCGAAGAACGGCAAGATCGTGCGCGACGCCGGCATCATGGCAGAGTGACCGAGCCGGAAGGTTCGGGCGGACGCTACGCCCAATTCTCAGCGCGCACGCCGGGCATCCGCGCGAACTCACGGATATTGTTGGTCACAATAATCAGTCCTTCGGCGCGCGCATGCGCACCGATCAGCATATCGTGCGGCCCAACCGGCGTGCCTGCGCGCTCGAGCTCGGCGCGCATTTGTCCGTAGTGCCTGGCAGCTTTCGGCGAAAACGAGAGCACATCGAGCCGCGCGGCGAAGTGCTCGAGGGTTTGAAGGTTTTCCAGCGGTCGTGCCGATTTCTCTACGCCGTAATGGAGCTCGCCCAGCGTGATGCTTGACATGCAAAGCTGTTCGGCAAGACGATTGAACCGCTCACGCAACCCTGCTGGATGGTTCTTCATCACATAAATGCAGGTGTTGGTATCCAGCATGTATTGCAGCATTCAGAGAGCCTCACGTTCCTCCGGAGCAGGTTGGATGCGCTCGTCCATGAAGTCCGCCGAAGCACGCGGACCGTTGAGGAAAAAGTCATCCCAACGTTTGCCTACGGGACTGATGAGGCGGCTCGAACCGATCTTGACGATTTCGACCTGATGCACGCCTTCCGGGAAAGCAACAGGCTTTGGCAGGCGCACCGCCTGACTGCGGTTGCTTGTGAAGACTGTCGAGCGCGTCATGGGGCTTTCCTACGTATATGCCGTTGGGATATACATAAAGGATGCCAGGCCATCGTTCAAGGCGCAGGGCGACGCGAGCCGAGTTTTCCGTGGAACCTCCTCTGAAGGGTTGGTCGGCTTACGGTGGCTGATCGCCTCTTCTGGCCGCCCGGCGCGCGCGGATCGATGCCGGCGATCGGCGTCGCCCCAACCGGAGTCGATTGGCCGCAGTATTCGGGCGCGGGCGAATCACCGTAGGTTTCGCCCATGACGCTCGACGAGATTCGCCGGCAACTGGAAACCGCCGAAACGCTGCCGGCCGAGGCCCTTGCCGCGGCCGCCGCCGATGCCGGCGCTTTGGCGCCCGACGTGATCGGGCTGATGCGGAAGGCCGTGGACGGTGTCTACCTGATCCCCCGCCAGGAAAACCTGGTGTTTTTCGGCGCGCGTGCGCTCGCCGCGGCGCGCGAGACGAGCGTCTATCCGGCCCTCACGGCGTTATTGACCCAGCCCGAACACAGGCTGGAGCGGCTGTTGGGCCACAACCTCGTCGGTCTGCTGCTCGGCCTCTACGACGGCAATCCCGATCCGCTGTTCGCGGCGATCGAACATGCCGACACGGGCGGCAGGATCAAATGGCGCCTGTTTCGCACGCTGGCCAGGTTGACGTTCGAGGGACGCGTGCCGCGCGAACGCATGATCGACCTGATCGACCGGTTCGAGCGGGACGGCATGGCCGCGCCCGGCAACGCGGCCTGGGAAGGCTGGCTCGAAGCCGTCATGTATTTGGGCCTCAGGCAGTTCGAACAACGCGCGCTTGCGATGGGGCGGGGAGCTTGGCAGCAGGAGGAGGCGCGTCGTGACTGGCTGTCCCGGCTCGAGCGCGCGGCGGCGCACCCCGAGGATCCGCAGCGGTTCAACGACGATGGCGTGATGGCGATCACCGACCCGGTCGCCAGCTTGTCGTGGATGGCCGAGACGGAAGAAACGGAAGAAACGCCGCAAGCAGCCGAAGAGGAATCCGAGGATCCCGCTGCGAGCATCGCGCTCACCGACGACGAGCTCAGGTGGCTGGCCGGATTCCTTGGCAGCGCCCAGGCGCCCGCGTTGACCATGAATCTGGAAATGCTGGACGGCTTTTTCACCGCCCTCGTGATCGGGCCTGAAACGATCAAGCCTTCGGAATATTTGCCTCTCGTCTGGGGCGAGGGCGACAGCGCGCCTGCATTCGACAGCCTCGAACAGGCGCAATTCGTGACGAACCTCCTGGTGCGGCACTGGACCACGATGGTCCAACGTCTCGAGGCCGGGTGCCTGCCCGCTCTCGTCATGTTCGACGACGCGCCGGAGAACAATGGACGCGAGTGGGTGAAGGGTTTCGTGCGCGGAATGATGCTGCGGCTCGATGCATGGACGCCGCTCGTCCGCGACCACAAGGTCGGTCCGCTGCTTGCTTCCATCGTGGCGCTGATCGGCCACGAGTACAGCAAGGATTTCAAAGAGCTCACTCCCGAGCTGCGCAACGACACCGGCGAATTGCTGCCGTACTCGCTCATGGCGATCTATTTGTTCTGGCGCGGTCGCGGCAGGCGGTCGGTGCCGGCGGAGCCGGCGCGCTCGACCAAGGTCGGCCGCAACGAGCCGTGCCCATGCGGATCGGGGCGAAAGTACAAGCGCTGCTGCGGCGCCAATGCCGATCGCATGAAGGTCGCGTGACTGCACGCACAGACCCGCGCCCTCACACCGGCCGATCGCCCTTCTGCACCACCAGCGCGCGCGCATCGACGCCGGGCAGCATGCGGGCGGGATCGCGCGTGACGACCACGTCGAGCACGGTCG
>DASPZC010000287.1:0-10324 GCA_035636455.1 Xanthobacteraceae bacterium | reverse complement strand
AAGGCTTTTTTCTTGCCGTAGGCCGGTCGCGACAGGGCAGTCCATAGTCGGCAGGTAAGATTACGGTTACAAAATACCGTAACCGGAGCTCCGTTCGGCAGCCGGCGGCGCCTCGCATCCACGGGCGCGGGCAATGCCTATAATTTGGGCAGTCGAAATGACCGTGCTTGAGACGCCGGCCTGAAGCTTAGCGCATGTTCCGGCGAAAGCCTGCCCCGGACTTGATCCGGGGTGGGTACCGGTTCGCCGATAAGAACATGCGCCACTCAAAGGCTTCTAGAGCAGGTCCCGATTCCGAAGGAACGGGACATGCTCTAGGGGTCCAGCTCGGCCAGGTCACGCGCCAGCCGGTCCACGATCTCGGTCGAGGGGATGTACCTTGCGATCGCGCGCCGTGGATCGTCGGCAAACGTCGGGTAAAGCGCAAGCAGGCGCTGCCTGATCTGCCGCACGCGTTGCGGATTTCCCTTGGCGGCGAGGCCGCGCGCCACCAAGCCGAGGACGTGATTGTCGCTGAAGCTCAGATTCGCATGGCGGGACGCGGCCTCGCGGTCCCCCTTCAGATGGGCGATGAGAAACAAATAGAAGTCCGCGATATTCGGATTCATGACGATACTGTTTGCGGTCGCCTGCCGCAGCAAAGCTGCTCCGTCGTCGATCTGACCGGCCCCGACAAGCCGGGTCGCGTGGCTGACGACCACCAGCGGGTCAAGCGGATTGAGCGACAAGGCCGTCTCGCCCTCCATCAAAGCAGCGGCAATTTCGCCGCGCGCGTAATAGGCGCCTTCCAGGGCCGTATGCGCCCGGGCGCTTTGCGGCTTCACCGACACCGCGCGTTGCGCCGCCCGCAGCGCGCGGTCCAACGCCGGCGGGTCGGCCGGAGCGAAATTCAGGTCGTTGTAATATTCGCGAACGTAGACCATTTCGAGCGCGGCAAACCCCGGCGCAAAGGCCGGATCGAGCTCGGTCATCCGCTCGAGGCAGGCGCGAACGCGGCCGTGAACGGCGAGATCGAAGCTGCGCCAATATTCGATCGCGTCGAGCAGGCAGGTCTCGCGAGGGTCGAGATCGGTCTTTGCGCGCTCGCGCGCATGGATGACGCCGAACGGCTCGGCGATCGTCGTAACCGCCGTGCGCACGATGATCTCTTCGAGCGCGAGCCGATCGCTCATCGCCGGGTTGCCGCGAAACGTCCGCGACCAGACGATGGTGCCGCCCGCCGGCTCGAGAAGCGTGAAAGTCAGGCTGATGGTCCCGTCGCGGTGAAGCTCGGCGCTCTGGGCGAGGTGGTATTCCTCGGCCGGCGCCCGCCGGGGCGGCTCGCGCTTGTAGATCTGTGGCCATGCCGGGGCCGCGGGCGGCTCGGACGCGACGTTGATTGCGTCGAACCGCGCCAGTGCATCGCCCAGCCTGCGGCGAAGTCCCTCGAACTCGCTGGTCGCTGCCGTCAACACCCCGATCGTCTCGACGGGTCGCAGGACGACGAGCGGAAGCCCGTTACCGGCGCGGAAGTCCTCGATTCCCTTTTCGCGCGGCGCGCGAGGGAGCCAGGCGACCACCGCCAGGACCGCAATGCCCAGGAGGACCAGCGCCGCCGCCGGCAGCAGAATCGGATGGGCCCATCGCGGCTGCGCGCGCCAAGGGCGCCGTTCGGCATCGCGTGTTTCGCGCGGCGCCAGCGCCGGCGCGTCCGCCGCCTCCATCAGCCGGCGACGGAACGTCGGAACATAGCCGCCGCGCGCCACGTCGATGATGATCGCGTCCGTCGCGCCCGCTCCGGCGTAATAGCGTTCCAGCGCGCGCCGCAGGCGTCCCGCCTCGATGCGCACGATCGGGTCGCGCTCGGGGTCGAAATCTCCGGCGCGGCCGAGCGCCTCGGTGGCGATCGTGTATCCCTTGATACGGTCGTTTTCCCCGCGCAGCGTTGTTTCGACCACGAACCGCAGGAACGCGGTCAGCTGGGGAGCGTGCCGGAACGGTTCGCTCGCAACGACTCGATCCAGCGCAGCACGGACCTCGTCTGCGGCCGGCTGTTCTGTTTCCATTATCAGATGTCGGATGTCGGATGCCGGATGCCGGATGTCAGATGTCAGTTATCCGACCTCTGATCTCCGTCCTGTGACATCTGGCTACGGGCATATGTCCCAAAAGCCGTCCTGCATGCTCGGGTCGGTGTAGTACCAGCAATAGCCCGGCGCGGGCGGCGGTCCGGCCCAGGAATAGGCGGCGGTGGCGGCAATGAAGCCGATGGCGGCTCCGGCGACGATGGCGCCGCCCGGGCCCCACCGATACCACCGGGGCCGGACCCACACGCCGCCGCGCCACGGACCTCCGCGATACGCGCCGGTCCGGTTGATGACGATATTGCGGTTGATGACCACGTTGCGATTGAAGGTGCCGGGGACGCCGACCCGCCCCGGGACGACACCGACCCGCCCCGGGCCGACGAAGCGGGGGGCTACTCCGCGCGGGGCGACGCCGCCGCGGGTGCCGGGGACGTACTGGGCCGGTTCGACCAGCGCGCCCGCCGATGGCAGCGCCGTCGCGGCGAGCCCGAGCGGGCTTGCGCTCGACGGGCTCGATCCGGCCGGCGCCAGCGCCAGCCCGAACAAAGCGGCAATCACGAGATTTTTTCGCATGGCGATCCCTTTCTGCATGCCAGGCCCACTGCCGACGGCGCTTGAGACTTGAGCTTAGCATTCGGTCCGTCTTCGTGCTCGGCCGTTCTCGTGGGCTTTTTCGGATACCGCGTCGGGCGCACGAACATGTGATCCCGATGGTTTTGCCCGCGCCGTAAAATTTCCCGGTTCGGGGACACGCAGGCTGCCCGTCAGACGGTTGCCCGTCCAAGCGCTGCGCAACGCTCGACGTGTCGAGGTGATTGCGCGTGGACGGAACCACCTCCCTATATTCGAGATTGCACTGTGCGCGCCGGGCAACGGCGCGCGGCTCGGGGCCGTGCACGGGGGGCACCGTGCAGGCGGGGAAGGGGACAACGGGGCCGGCCGGCCTCACAAGGAGGAAGCGATGAAACTGTTCAAGCTCGCCATTGCGCTGGGTGCGGTCGCCGCGATGGTTGCATCCGGCGCCGCCGCTCAGGAGGTCGACTGGAAGAAGGTCGACGAGGCGCTCGGCCGCAGCGCGGCGGTGTCCGGCGACGTGCACCGCTACGGATTCCCCCGCGCCGACCTGCAGGTGATGCTCGACGGCGTCGCCATCAAGCCGGCCTTGGCGCTCGGCGGCTGGGTCGCGTTCAAGCCGGCGCACGGCGGCGTCATGATCATGGGCGATCTGGTGCTGCTGGAGACCGAGATCAATCCGGTGATGGCCAAGCTGCTGGAGGGCGGCGTGGAGATCACCGCGGTCCACAATCACCTGCTGCGGGCGAGCCCGATGACGTTCTACATGCACGTCGGCGGCCACGGCGACCCGGTCAAGCTGGCGCAGGCGCTGCATGCGGCGCTGGCGCTCAGCAAGACGCCGATGTCGCCGCCGGCGGCCGGCACGCCGCCGCCCGTCGACCTCGACACCGCCAAGCTCGACGAGATCATCGGCGCCAAGGGCCAGGCGAACGGCGGCGTCTATCAGTTCGCGGTGCCGCGCCGCGACCCGATCAGCGAGGGCGGCATGCCGATCAGCCCGGTCGGCCCGATGGGGCTCGCCACCGCCATCAACTTCCAGCCGACCGGCGGCGGCAAGGCGGCGATCACCGGCGACTTCGTCGTCACCGCCAAGGAGGTCAACCCGATGATCAAGGCGCTGCGCGAGAACGGCATCGAGGTGACGGCGATCCACAGCCACATGCTCGACGAGGAGCCGCGGCTGTTCTTCGTGCACTTCTGGGCCAATGACGACGCGCACAAGCTCGCGCGCGGGCTGCGCGCCGCGCTCGACAAGGTCGCGGTCGCGAAGAGCTGAGCATGTCAGTGACCAGTGATCAGGAGTCAGTGATCAGAAGAAGCGTTTTGTTGTGAGGGTCTGATTACTGATCACTGATCACTGATTGGGGGGAGCAAACGATCCGCCGGTTATCGACGATCCGGCTGATGCCGTCCGCGGTCGGCGTTCTGTTCGCCGCCCGCGCGGTGCGCGGATTCGGCGACGGCTTCGCCCTCATCATCCTGCCGGCCTATCTGTCGGCCATCGGCTTCGGCGCGGCGGAAATCGGCATCGTCGCGACGTCGGCGCTGCTCGGCTCGGCGCTGACGACGCTCGCCGTCGGCTTCCTCGCCCCGCGGCTGGACATGCGCAGCCTGATGCTGCTGGGCGCGATCCTGATGGCGGCCACCGGGCTGTTCCTGCCCGGCTTCGAGCATTTCGTCTTCATCGCGGTCGTCGCCTTCATCGGCACCATGAATCCATCGGCCGGCGACATCGGCATGCTGGTGCCGCTCGAGCACGCCATGCTGGCGCGCGCGGTCGCGGACGCGGCGCGCACCCGCACCTTCGCGCGCTACAGCCTGATCGGGGCGCTGGCGAGCGCGGTCGGCGCGCTCGCCGCGGCAACGCCCGACCTTCTCGTCTCCGCCGGCATGACCAGGATCGGCGCGTTCCGCGCCATGTTCTATCTCTATGCCGCATGCGGCCTGGCGAGCGCGGCGCTGTATCGGCGCCTGCCGTACGCGCAGGGGGACGCCGCCCGCAGCGCCGCGCTCGGCCCCTCGCGCGGCGTCGTCTACAAGCTCGCCGCGCTGTTCAGCCTCGACGCGTTCGCCGGCGGCTTCGCCGTGCAGGCGCTGGTCGCGCTGTGGCTGTTCGTGCGGTTCGATCTGTCGATCGCCACGGCGAGCGTGTTCTTCTTCTGGGCGACCCTGCTCGGCGCGTTCTCGCTGCCGGTCGCCGCCTGGCTCGCCAACCGCATCGGCCTCGTCAACACGATGGTCTTCACCCACATCCCCTCGAGCATCTGCCTGATCCTGGCGGCCTTCTCGTCCGATCTCGTCCTCGTGCTCACGCTGCTGCTGATGCGCGCCGCGCTCTCGCAGATGGACGTGCCGACGCGCACGTCCTACGTCATGGCGGTGGTCACGCCGCCCGAGCGCGCCGCCGCCGCCAGCGTCACCGCGGTGCCGCGCACGCTCGCCTCCTCGGTCAGCCCGGCCGTGGCGGGCGTGCTGATGAGCACGCCGTTCACCGGCCTGCCGCTCGTCGTATGCGGGTGCCTGAAGATCGTCTACGACCTCGCGCTCCTGCTGATGTTCCGCAAGGTGCGGCCGCCCGAGGAGCGCTGACATTACTCCGGCCTCATGGTGAGAAGCCCGAGCGCAGCGAGGGCGTCTCGAACCATGGCTTCGCTCGCTCCTTAGAGCATTTTCCGGAAAAGTGGACACCGGTTTTCCGCAGAAAATGCGATCAAATAAGACTCTAGAGCGCTTTCCGATTCAATCTAATCGGAAAGCGCTCTAGGATGAGGATCGCGTGTGCTGCTACGCCTCCTGTTCGCCTTCGGTTCACAAATCTTGCATCACCAACAAGGAACCCGCGCGGCCCCGCTTTCGTGTTTGCTCGGCCGTCGGGAGCGGACCGCCCAAAATAAAACCCCGGCCGCAGCCGGGGTCGAGTTGTGCTAGGAGAGCCGTGTTCTTGTCATCTTGTTGTCATTTGTGTTCTTGTCATTTGTGCGGCGTGTTCATTCGCTGCGCGGAAGTTCTTACCGCGTCCTTGTCAAAACCGCGACGGGATCAACGGCCGCGGGACAGCGTTGTTCCGGCGCGAAAGTACCATCGTACCGCTGCGACCTGAGACGAGGTCGCGCAGGCCGGGGACGCATTCCAATGTCGCTGTTGGTAAAACCGGGCGAGGCCGCGCGGCTATGTTGTTTGAGCGCGCACCCTCCCGCGCGGAAGCACCGGGCGGATCCGCCCGGCGCTCGATCATTATTGGAAATCTCGAAACGGTGCAGCGTGCGCCCGACGCGATGAGCCTCCGGTATGTCTTTTGATATACTGACGCCAGGCTAGCTGTCCTTGCGCAGAAAATCCTGGTCGCGCTCGATGTACTCGTAGGCCTCGGCAATCCGGCGCCACTGATAGCGCGCGGCCGCGCGCCGCGGTTTTGCTGAATCGGAGGAGACGGACATGGCACGACGATATTCACGCGGGGCGTCGAAGGACGTCGAACGCGCGATGCGCAAGCGCAAGCGGGGCACCCTCAAGAGCGGGAGGAGCGGCCGGACGGTGAAAAGCCGCAAGCAGGCGATCGCCATCGGCCTGTCGGAAGCGCGCAAGAAGGGAAAGAAGGTTCCCAAGCGCAGGAGCCGCTGAAGCGGCCCACTGCGCCAAAATCGCACGACCTCATCCTGAGGAGCGCGCCACCGATCTCGGGTTTACCCGAGATCGGCATTATGATGCGCAAGTCGGCTACAGCCGACTTGCGTGGCGCGCGTCTCGAAGGATGGGAGCGCGTCCATGGTTCGAGACGCCGCGCTTCGCGCGGCTCCTCACCATGAGGCCCGCGGTCATTGCGCGATAAGCGGCGTCACAGGAACGGGCGGCCCCAGGGCTCGGAGAATTCGGACCCGGCGATCGCGGTGAGCTTCGCGCGGTCGAGAATCTCGAACCGCTTGGGCTTCCAGCGCACCGCCTTCGACCCGGTCAGGCGCTTGAGCGTCTTGTTCAGGTGCACGAGCGACATGCCGAGCGTGTCGGCGAGATGTTGCTGGGTCAGCGGGAGCGCGATGCCGTCGCCGTTGGCCAGCCCCACCTGCTGGGCGCGCACGAACAGCAGGATGAACAGGAAGGCGATGCGCTCGATGGCCGAGCGCCGGCCGATGCTGAGCAGGTGCTCGTCGAGGATCTGCTCCTCGCGCGCGGCGAGCCAGGTGAGGTCGAAGGCGAGCGCCGGGTAGTTGGTGTAGAGCTCCCACAGCTTGTCGCGCGGGAAAATGCACAGCACCATGTCGGTGAGCGCCTCGACCGAATGCTGCATCTCGTTGAGAAGGCCGGCCTGCAGGCCGATGAAATCGGCGGGCAGCACGAAATTGAGGATCTGCCGGCGGCCGTCGTCGAGCAGCTTGTAGCGGAACCCCCAGCCGCTCAGCACGGTGTAGACATACGCGCTGTTGGATCCCTGCTGCAGGATCGTGGTGCCGGGCTCGACGTTGAGCTCGCCGGACTTGAACCGGCTGACGAACTGGAGCTCCTCGGCCGAGAAATCGCGCAGCGCCCGCATCGCGCGGAGCGGACATTGCTCGCACGGGACCTTGCGGTTGTCCGCCTGTGCCATGGAAATCCCCGCGGGTTTGCAGCGCGGCGCCGCCCGGCGAGACCCGTTATTCGGGTTCGCGGCCGGCCGGTTGCACGGCGGTAACGTCGTAGCGGGCGGAACGTTCCGGCAGGTCCGGGCCCGGGTGCCCACGGCCGGCTGTCGCGCCGCGCGGAAACGCCCCGCGCGAAGCGCTCGCGCGGATCGCCCAGTGCGACGTGCCGGAGCAATCCCCGCGGCCGTTTATTTGAACAGCGAGTAGTTAACCTCGGTCCTCATCCTGAGGAGCCCGAGCGCAGCGAGGGGGTCTCGAAGGATGAGGACCGAGGTACCGCCCGGGCAAAGAAGCTGTGAAACAACCACCGCCGCGCGGCGTTGACTCAACAGGGACGGCAGGAGGTGACACGATGAAGAAGCTTGCCATCGCGCTGGCGGCGGCTGCGCTCCTCGGCGTGGCGACGCCGGCAAGCGCCCAGGGCGTCTACTTCGGGTTCGACGACGGTTACCGCGGCTGGTGGGGGGGACCGGGCTACTACCACCGCTGGGGCCCGTCCTACGGCTACGCGTGGGGCCCGCGTTACCGCTATTACCGTCACCATCGCTACTACCGCGGCTGGGACGAGTGGTAACGAACGCCTGCAAGGGCGCGAAGAAAATGGCCCCGCACGGGGCCATTTTCATTCGTTTGCTTCAAACGCGCATTCAGCAAACTCCAATCCCTCCCCTTGCAGGGGAGGGATGGCTGCCGCGACTTTCATTATGTCTTTTCACATATCCTGTTGAATCCACACGGAAATTCACTTATTGCGTCGGCTATCCGACAGACGGCGCTTAACAAAGAGTCAACAATAATCCCGCCGGCTGCGATGGCCGGCGGGAGTTGGACAGTGGGTACGCCAGCCGAGTTCCGCAAATACGCCGAGGAGTGCGTCGAGCTTGCCCAGAAGGCCACCAGCGCTCATCACCGGGAGATGATGCTGGGCATGGCCGAGAAATGGCTCAAGCTCGCCGACCAGGCGCAGCGCGAGGCCGAATGGAAGGCCGACGACCGGGACGTTCGGATCGTGCCATTGGACAAGCCGGCATAGTCCGCGGCCAAGCGAACTGCGCATGCTTCGGAACGAGGGTGAAGCGTCGGAACGGGTCCCCGTGTGCATTGCATGCGAGCGGCGGATGCGGCTCGTGCGCGTCGAGCCGCGCAACGTCTACGCCTTTAATTTCGCGCGGCACACGTTCGAGTGCCCGCTGTGCCGCCGGCATCACTCCTTTACCATGGGCCGCTCGCGCCCGCGCACGAGCGAGGCAAAGCCCGCCTCGATCCGTTAAGCTCTTTCGCCTCCCGTTACGTCCGCGACGGTGGCGCTGCGGCGTCCGATCGGCTCGGGCCGCCCGACCGGGGTATCGCGCGCGGTCTGATGCTCCATTCCGGCATCGAACTCGGCGCCGCGGACTCGCCTGCCGCCATGGTTCGAGACGCGTCGCTGCGCGACGCTCCTCCCCATGAGGTCCAAGAATGATTACATCGCGGCGGCACCGAGGGGGGCGAGCGCCTCCTCGGTCTCGCTGCGGATGGTCGCGTAGCACTCGCAGGCGCAGTGCTCGAGGCCGGCGCGGTCGAGGATCGCGATGCGGCCGCGCGCATAGTCGATCAGCCCCTGCCGCTGCAGCGCGTGGGCGCACAGCGACACCGACGTGCGCTGCACGCCGAGCATCTGCGCGAGCGACTCCTGCGTCAGCTCGATCGTACTGCCCCCGAGCATGTCCTGCGCCTGCAGCATCCAGCGGGCGAGCCGCATCTCGATGCTGTGCAGCGCGTGGCACGCGGAATTCTGCTGCGCCTGCAGCAGCACCACCGCCTGGTGACGGCTCATCAGCGCCGTCAGGCCCGGGCTCGCCCGGCAGGCGTGGACGAAATCCGCGGCGCCGATCTGCAGCGCCGGCCCGGGGATCTGCACCACGGCTTGGCTGAAGGAGCGCCACAGATCGCTCGCGACCGCGGCGCCGACCGCCCCGTCGCGCCCGATCGCCGCCGTTTCGATCATCTCGCCGGTCTGCATGACGGCGATCAGGGACACCATGCCGCCAAGCGGGAAATAGACCCGCCCGATGGCGCCGCGCGCCTCGTGCAGCACGTCCCCGCGCCGCATCTCCATGGGCTTGAGGTGCGGCTTGAGCCGCGCCAGATCCTCGGGATGCAGCCGATCGAGCAGGCGGTTGGTCCGCGGTTGCGCCAGGCGGGCCGCGGCGCCCCTGTCGATCATGCGATCGGCGTCGCTCACGCGCCGGGCTCCCGTTTGCCCAAGTTGTTCAGCAAGGCGCGCGTCTCACCGACGGTGCGCCGTGCGATCGCGATCTGATCGACCAGCGAGGTGCGCAGGGATTCCCCGCGCGCCAGCAGCGTGGATGTCATCGCGCCCTCCGCGAGCGCCTCCACGCGGGGCGACCGCTTGCGCGCGGTTTCGAGAACTTCGGCGAGCGGCAGCACGAACAGGAGGCGGCCGCGTGCGTCGACGACCTCGAACGAATAGGCGATGGGATCCTCGCGCTTGGCGAGCAGCATCGGCCACAGCTCCTCGGCGGAGTCGAAGGCCTGCAGGTAGGCGGCCTCGAGGTGCGGCAGCTCGGCGCCTTCATCGTCGGCGATAAGCTCGCCACGCCGCCTGAGATGGAAACGGAAGTGCGGCATGGGCATCTCTCCTGCATGCAGCCCCGGTAACCCGCTGCGGACCGCCGATCGCCCGATTGCGGCCGGCCGTTCGGCTCAACGCGGCGCAGGACCCGGCGACATCCGTTCGGGGTCGAACGGGATCGACAGCGTGGCCCGCAAGCCCTCGTTAGTATAGTCGAATTCGGCGTTGCCGCCGAGCGTATGTTTCAACTCCCGTTCGATCAGCGTGGTTCCAAAGCCCTTGCGCGCCGGGCGCTTGGCCGCAGGCCCGCCGGACTCGATCCACTGCGCCACCAGCAGCGGCCCGGAGCGATGCTCGAGCGACCAGCCGATCTCGACCCGGCCGTCCGGCCGCGACAGGCTGCCGTGCTTCGCCGCGTTGGTGGTGAGCTCGTGGATGACCAGGCCCAATGCCAGCGCGGCGGCCGGCTTGACGAGGATCTCCGGTCCTTG
>DASPZC010000286.1:0-3775 GCA_035636455.1 Xanthobacteraceae bacterium | reverse complement strand
GTCGAGGCCGGCGTAGCCGTCCATGGTGCCGTAGACCACGTCGACCGCGTCGCTGCGCGTCACCAGATAAACGAAACCGCCGGGCGGGCCCTGCCAGCCGTCGATCCTGTTCTGGCGCATGCGGTCGACGAAATCGTGCTGCCCGGCGGGATCGAGATCGGCGAAGCTCCGGCCGCCGTTGTGCGCCTGGCTTGCCCGGTCGACGGCGGCAAGCGCCGCGCGGTAGAAATTCACGAAGGGCGGGCGCACGTTGAGAATGCGCGCCTCGAGCAGCGCTTCCTCGGGCGGAACCGACAGCTGGTGATCGACGAAATGCACGATGCCGGCCTGCCGCGCGGTGGGAACGAGCGTCTCGCCGAGCGCCTCCAGCGTCCGCGCCTCCTCGGGACCCAGCATGCGCAGCGGCACGCCCTGCGCGCGCGCCTCGCGCGGGGTGAGCAAAACGTCGGCGCCGCCGACCGTGAAGGCAAGCGCGCCGAGCGCGGCGCCTTTCATGAATTGACGCCGTTCGATCCGGTCCATGATCGTGATCCTCCCTCGCCGGGCGCCGCAACGGGGCGGCTCCAGCATGTCGCCCGCTTCAATGAGTCCTCTTGAAGAGACGGCGGGCTCGTTGCGGCAGCTTGATACCGATCCCGGCGCTCCGCAAGCTAATGCGTGCCGGCACGCGACAGCCCGCCGAGGATCGCGAGCGCCTCCTCGGCGAGCTTGCGGGTGAGATCGGCGGCGGGCATTTCGCGCGCAAGGGTCGCGGCCTGTCCCGCCCACATGGGCGTGAAGTCGCTGGAGCCGCGCTGCTCCGCCGCCTTGCGCAACGGCTGCACGGCGCCGGCGGCAAGCGGAAACTCGGGAATGCCGGTGGTGAGCGGGCCCTGCTCGCGGGAAAGCCGGTTGACGAAGCCGCGCGCCGGCCGGCCGGTGTAGACGTTGGTGAGCGCGGTGGCGTCGTCGCGCGCGGATTTGAGCGCGGCGCGGTGCGGCGCAACGGTCTCCGCCTCCGGGCAGAGCAGATAGGCGGTGCCCATCTGCACGCCGGCGGCGCCGAGCGCAAAGGCGGCGGCGACGCCGCGCGCATCGGCGATGCCGCCCGCCGCGAGCACCGGGACCTTCACGGCGTCGACGATCTGCGGCACCAGCGCGAAGGTGCCGATCTGCGCGCCGAGGTCGCCGGTGAGGAACATGCCGCGATGGCCGCCGGCCTCGGTGCCCTGGGCGATCACCACGTCGGCGCCGTGGTCCTCGAGCCAGCGCGCCTCGGCGACCGTGGTCGCCGAGCTGAACACCAGGCAGCCGGCCGCCTTGACCCGGTCGAGCAGTTTCGGCTCGGGCAGCCCGTAGTGGAAGCTCGCCACCTGGGGCCGCAGCTCGGTCACCGCATCGGCCAGCTCCGCGTCGAACGGCGCCCGGTTGACGGAGGCAAGCGGCGCGTTCGGGTCGACACCAAGCTCGGCGTAGTAGGAGGCCAATCGCTTGCGCCACGCCTCCTCGCGCGCCGGATCGGGAGTCGCGGGCTTATGGCAGAAGAAATTGAGATTGATCGACCGGTTGGTGCGCAGGCGGATTTTTGCCGTGGCCTCGCGCACCTGGCCCGCGTCGAGCATGGCGCAGGGCAGCGAGCCGAGCCCGCCGGCCGCCGACACGGCGGCCGCCAGGTCCGCGCCGGACGAGCCGGCCATGGGCGCCTGGACGATCGGCACTTCGAGCGGCAACAGGTCGAGCAGGCGGCGGTCGGGCCACATCACGCGATCATGGCATGCCGCGCACGGCGGCGCGATGCATTGCAGCCGCGCGTTTTCGACAGGGGCGTGGGGCTTACGGCCGCGGCGTTACGCGGCTTCGGCGGGGGCGCGGGGGCCGGGCTCCTGGACCCAGGCCTCCTTGGCGAACCATTGATGCTCGGTGCGGCAAAGCGGGCAAAAAGTCTGCGAGTAGAACACGGGCGTGCAGTTGAAGCTCGGCCGGTCGATTTCGATGCCGGTCGAGATGGCGCGTCCCGTCTCGGGGCACCGAATCATGACGATACCCATGGGGCCTCCCAAAATTTTCTTGGCTGGCGCGAGCGCGCTCTGTCTAGCCCGCGGATGTGAATCTGGTTTGACATTAGTGTGGCCATTTCCGGGCTTTCGCGCCGTGCCGCGCCGCCGTGCGCGGATTTGCGGGCCGCACGTGTCGCGGTGCTTGCTAAATCGCTACCGCCGGGCAAAGGTTTTTCCTCAAAGGAGATTTTCCCGATGAAGCCCATTGTGCTCGCGGCGGTTTTGGCTGTCGCCGTCTTGCCGGTTCCGGCTGCCGCCCAGCCGCAGGCGCCGGCCGGCTATGCGCCGGGCCTCGGCGAGATCATGACGCTGACGCAGATGCGGCACCTGAAGCTGTGGTTTGCCGGCGACGCGAAGAACTGGGAGCTTGCCGACTACGAGCTCGACGAATTGAAGGAAGGGTTCGACGACGCGATCGAATATTCAGATGTCAGATGTCGGATGTCGGATGTCGGATGTCGGATGTCGGATGTCAGATGTCGGATGTCAGATGTCAGATCTCCGACATCCGATCTCCGCTCTCCGATCTCCGACATCCGGCAAGTCAAAAGTGCTTGTCCGAGGTAGTACCGTCACGCCGCTTCGGCTAGCATGACACCCGCCGGGGGAAAGAACGCCGGCGACAACCGATTTGGGAGAGAATACCTATGAGGATGCGTCTGTTGACTGCCGTCACCCTCGGCGCCGCGCTGTTCGCCGCCGCCGCGAACGCCCAGCCGCAACCCGCGGCTCCGGCCGCCCCCGCGGCTCCGGCCGGGCCGCCCAATCTCGACGCCGTCCCCGACAAGATGCCGTGGAGCAATCCCTATGGCCCGCCGATCTCGGCGCAAAAGGCCGAGGCTGCCGTGCACGCCGCGGCGGCGGAAGCCACCAAGCGCGGCTGGCCGCTCAACATCGCGGTCTACGATTCCGGCGGCAACCTGGTGTCGTTCCTGCGCATGGACGGCGCACAGATCGCCTCGATCGCCATCGCCGAGCACAAGGCGCGCGTCGCGGTGAAGTATCGCCGGCCGACCAAGGTGTTCGAGGACGCGGTGCAAAAGGCGGACCTCAAATTCATCGCCACGCTCGACGACGTCATCGCCTCGCGCGGCGGCATCCCGCTGATCGAGAACGGCAATATCATCGGCGCCATCGGCTGCTCCGGCGCCACCGGCTCGCAGGACGAGGTGGTGTGCCAGGCGGGCGCGGCGACCATCAACAAGTAAGCTGACGGCTTGCATTGGACGGCCCTGTCGGGATCGGCCCCGGCAGGGCCCGTTCGCTTTTGTAGCCCGGACGTAAGCTGCGACTGCGCCCGAGGAGCGTCCCGACATTTCCACATTGCCGCCCGTAAATGGAACGAATCGCAGGCTTTAGCGTTGCCCGGCGGGTTGCAACGGGGACAGCGAGCAATGACGCGGCGGGGACAGCGAGCAATGACGCGGCGGGCGATCGTTCTGGCGTCGATCCTTCCATTGACGAGCTTCATCGGATGGGCGGAGGCCGCCGAGTCGGGCGCGCCTCAATCGGGCATCGCGGCGATCTATTCCTACCGCGGCCACACCGCGAGCGGCGAAGCCGCGCGGCCCGGCGGACTGACCGCCGCCCATCGCACGCTGCCGTTCGGCACCATGGTGCGCGTGACCAACCGGCGCTACGGGCGCTCGGTGGTGGTGCGGGTCAACGACCGCGGGCCCTACGGACGCGGCCGCGTCATCGATGTTACCCCGGCGGCAGCGGGCCGGCTCGGCTTTTCC
>DASPZC010000285.1:0-6500 GCA_035636455.1 Xanthobacteraceae bacterium | reverse complement strand
CGGGTAGCGCTTCTTCCACTCGGGCATCGACTCGCGGATGAAATCCTGGATCGACTTGGCAAGTTCCTGGAACGTCGTCGAGGTGGTGCGTCCGCAGCCCGGGCAGGCGGCGACCAGCGGCACGAAGGTGCGCAGCCCCATGGTCTGCAGCAGTTCCTGCGCGACCTTGACCTCGAGGGTGCGGTCGCCGTTCGGCTCCGGCGTGAGCGACACCCGGATGGTGTCGCCGATGCCCTGCTGCAGCAGCACGCCCATGGCGGCCGCCGAGGCAACCACGCCCTTCGAGCCCATGCCGGCCTCGGTGAGGCCGAGGTGGAGCGCGTAGTCGGACCGCCGGCCGAGCTCGGCATAGACGGCGATCAGGTCCTGCACCGCCGACACCTTGGCGGAGAGGATGATCTTCTTCCGCGGCAGGCCGATCTCTTCCGCGCGCTGCGCGGACAGCAAGGCCGACTGCACCATCGCCTCGCGCGTCACCGCGCGCGCATCGCGCGGCTGCGCCGCGCGTGCGTTTGCGTCCATCAGCCGGGTCAGCAGCTCCTGGTCGAGCGAGCCCCAATTGGCGCCGATGCGCACCGGCTTGTCGTTGCGGATCGCGGTCTCGACGATGGCCGAGAACTGCCGGTCCTTCTTGTCCTTGAAGCCGACATTGCCGGGATTGATGCGGTACTTGTCGAGCGCCCGCGCGGCGGCCGGATGATCGGCCAGCAGCTTGTGGCCGATATAGTGGAAGTCGCCGATGATCGGCACGGCGACGCCCATCCGGTCGAGCCGGTCCTTGATGTGCGGCACCGCCGCCGCCGCCTCGTCGCGGTCGACCGTGATGCGCACGAGCTCGGAGCCGGCCATGGCCAGCGCGGCGACCTGGCGGGCGGTCGCCTCGACGTCGGCCGTGTCGGTATTGGTCATCGACTGCACGACGATCGGCGCGTCGCCGCCCACGGCGACGCCCCCGACCATCACGGGCACCGAGCGGCGCCGTTCGGCAGTGGCGGCGAGATCCTGCATCATCGGCTCCTATATAGAGCATGATCCCGAAAAGTGGATACCGGTTTTCGGAAAAGATCATGCTCCAACAATAACCTAGAGCGGGATGACGATTTCGAAGAAAAGTCATCCCGCTCTAGGAGCGGAGTGCCAGACCGCACGGGCGGCGTCAATCGGCGGCGGGGGCCACGCCCCGGCGGCGTTCCTGCGAAGCATGCCGCTGCTCGACGCAGAATAATGTGACGATCGATCCACCCCTACGCATCGCTCGGCGGCTTGAGCGCAAAGGCCAGCGGGATGGTCGCCGCTGTCAGCAACGACACGACGACGACGGCGCCGGAAATGCCGATGAGATCGCCGACGAGGCCGCTGAGCGGCGGCGCGAGCGCGGCGGAGCCGATCGCGAGCGTATAGAACACGCTCAGCGCGTGGGTGCGCCGCTCCGGCGCCGCATAGTTCGGCACCGATCCATAGATCACCGTCGTGACCCCGTTGAGCGCAACGCCCAACAGCGGCAGCAGGACGAGCGCGAAGCTCAACGGCAGCAGCAGGACGGCGAACATGCCGGCCGCCGTGAGAGCCTGGGCGACGGCGACGGTTGCGACCATGCCGACCGATCTGGCGATCCATCCGCAGGCGAGCTTGCCGGCGGCGCCGCCGGCAAAGACCAAGGTCAGCGCCAGGCCGGCGGTGACGACTGTCGCGCCCTTGCCGATCAGCAGAAACGGCAGGAGCACGAAAAACGCGGCACGCACGACGCTGTCGGCAATGCCGAGGGCGGCGAGGATGCGGAACCCGGCCCGAAGCCGCCCGTCGTCCGTTGCTCCGCGAGCGTCTTGAGCCGGGGCCTTCTGCTCCGCCGCCGGCTCGGGGCCGAGGCGCGGGGTCAACACGAATACGCCGATGGCCGCCGCGATGCCGATGAGCCCGAGCAGGGCGTAGGCCGGCCGCCACGGCATGAACAGGATCAGCGTCGTGGCCGCCGCGGGAAACAGGACCTTGCCCACGTCGCCGGCGAAATTGTAGGTGCCGAACACGGTGAGCGCGCGCGCCCCCGTGAAGACGCGCGTCACCAGCGCCGAGCCGATCGGATGTTGCGTCGCCGCGCCGACACCGCCGAGGAACAGCGCGGCCACCAGCCACCAGAATCCATCGCCGATTCCGGCGAGGCAGTAGCACAGGCCGGAGAAGGCCGTGCCCAGTGCCAGCACGACGCCGGCGCCGATCCGCTCGGCGGTGTACGTCGCCGGGATTTGCAGGCTCGCCATGGTGCCGCTGTAGACCATGCGCAGCGCGCCGACGGCGGCATAGGTCAGGCCGAACTCCGCCTGCCAGATCGGCAGCGCCACCCAGATGAGATCCGTATAGCCGTCGTGCAGCGCGTGCGCGCCGCAAGCAACGCCGAGCGCACGCCGCTCCCGGCGCTTGGCGGCGGCCTCGTCAGCGGGCCGATCGGGCGTCGATGCGGCAATCGTCATGCTGGCTCCGATCGGTGCCCATTCGCACTCCTGCACATCACGATTTCGGAAACATACGCTAGCGCGGCCGGTTGACCAGCACGAGGCCGGCGACGACCAGCACAACCGCCGCCGCGAAGGCCGGCTCGATCGGCTCGCCGAGCACGACGTGTCCGGCCGCCACGCCGAACAGCGGCGTGAGGAACGTGAACGCGGAGACGCGGCTTGCCGAATAGCGCACGATG
The DNA here is from genome assembly GCA_035636455.1 of Xanthobacteraceae bacterium. Classification (GTDB taxonomy): domain Bacteria; phylum Pseudomonadota; class Alphaproteobacteria; order Rhizobiales; family Xanthobacteraceae; genus AP-16. Next base: position 3,811 of record DASPZC010000285.1, on the reverse strand, counting down.
AGCGCGAACCAGACGCCGAAGGTGATGCCGGCCACCCAGACGGTCTGGTAGGCGAGCGAGCCGAGCGCCAGCGCTGAGGGCGCGGCATTGACGCGCTCGCCGACCAACAACGCAGCGAGCCCGAGCAGCGGCGCCGAGACCACGAGCTGATAGAGCAGGGTCTTTTCCGGTGGCGTGCGGGCGAGCGCGCTGGCCTTGATGACGAGCGTGGTCGCCGCCCAGGCGGCCGCGGCGCCGACCATCATGAGATCGCCGATCAGCTCGAAGCGGTCGGCGGCCGGACGCGGCACGCCGATCGCCGCCGCGACGCCCGCGAACGATATCGCGAGCCCGAACCATTGCAGCGGCCCGAGGCGCTCGCCGGGCAGGAACCAGCGCGCGCCCAGCGCGACGAAGAACGGCGCCAGGTAGATGAAGAGCACGGCGCGCGTTGCCGTGGTCCACACCAGGCCGCGATAGATCAGGATGAACTCGAGCCCGAACAGCAGGCCGGCGACGATGCCGGGCGCGAGCGTGCCGTCGCGCAGGCCGAGCGGAACGCCGCGCGCCCGCGTCCACAGGCAGACGATCAGCGCCGCGCCGCATGAGCGGATGGTCGATTGGATCAGCGGCGGAACGTCGGCAATCGCCAGCTTTACGGCGACCTGGTTGAAGCCCCAGCTCAGCGACAGCAGGACGATGAGAGCCGCCGCCGCGAGATCGAGCGGGCAAGCCGAGGAAGGCGCGATCGCCTCCGGACGTGACATTCCGGAGCTTTTTCCGGAAAAGTGGGCACCGGTTTTCCGCAGAAAATGCGACAAATAAAAAATCCGCGTCAGCGCGCGCGGCAGTGGGAGCACACGCCGGTGATCTCGATCACCGGCGTCTTCGGCGTGAAGCCGGCACTCTTGGCAGCGGCCGTCAGCGTATCGGCGACCGCGGTCGAGGGTGCTTCGCCGACCGCGCCGCAGCGCTCGCACAGCAGGAAAACCACCATGGTGCCGGTCTCGTGATTGTTGATGCAGGCGAGGAACGCGTTGCGGCTCTCGATCCGGTGCACCAGGCCCTGGGCCAGCAGGAAGTCGAGGGCGCGGTAAACGGTGATGGGCGCCGGCCGTGGTCCGCGCCGGGCGAGGAGGTCGATGATCTCGTAGGCGCCGATCGGCCGATGGCTCGCCGCGAGCGCCTCCAGCACGCGCCGGCGGGTGGGCGTGAGGCGCTCGCCGCGTGCCGCGCACAGCGCCTCCGCATGCGCCATGGCGTCCGCCGAGCAGCGGCCGTGGTCGTGGTCGGGGGCGGGGAATATCGCCGGCGATTTGGCGCGCATCGAGGCCCTTTGCGACAAACTGGCTCCATCCTAGCCCGAAGCGCGCCCTCGCGGAAATGTGACGCGGCGCAGCTAGTTTATGTTGCAATGCAGCATTAGATCGCTAGGGTCCGGTCCGTCCCCCGCCTTTCGACCGCAAAGGAGCGGCCCACATGCTGAACGGCAAGACTGCCGTCGTCACCGGCTCGACCTCCGGCATCGGGCTCGCCTGTGCGCGCGCGCTCGCGCGCGAGGGCGCCAATGTGGTGCTCAACGGCTTCGGCGACAAGGACGAGATCGAGACGCTGCGCGCCGGCATCGAGAAGGAGTTCGGCGTCAAGGCGCTCTACTCGGCCGCCGACATGACCAGGCCGGCGGAGATCGCCGGCATGATCAAGACGGCCGCGCAGGCTTTCGGGGCGGTCGACGTCCTGATCAACAATGCGGGCATCCAGCACGTGGCGCCGATCGAGGAATTCCCCATCGACAAATGGGACACCATCATCGCCATCAACCTCTCGGCGGCGTTCCATGCGATCCGCGCCGCGGTGCCGGGCATGAAGGCGCGCAAGTGGGGCCGCATCGTCTGCACCGCCTCGGCGCACTCGCTCGTCGCCTCGCCGTTCAAGGCGGCCTACATCTCGGCCAAGCACGGCCTCGTCGGCCTGACCAAGACGGTCGCGCTCGAGGTGGCAACGTTCGGCATCACCGCGAACTGCATCAGCCCGGGCTACGTGTCGACGCCGCTGGTCGAGCGGCAGATCCCCGACACCATGAAGGCGCGCAACCTCACGCGCGAGCAGGTGATCAACGACGTCCTGCTCGCGGCGCAACCGACCAAACAATTCATCACCGTCGAGCAGGTCGCCGCGCTCGCGGTCTATCTGTGCTCCGATGCCGCCGCCCAGGTCACCGGCGCCAACCTGTCGATCGACGGCGGCTGGACGGCGCAGTGATGGCGGCCGCCGCCGGGGCGAAGGGGCGCAAGAAGGGACTGGTCGGCGCGGTGCGGCGGCTGTGGCCGGCGAACTCCGCGCCGCCGGATGACCGCAAGAAGATCAATCTCGCCCTGCAGGGCGGCGGCGCGCACGGCGCCTTCACCTGGGGCGTGCTCGATCATCTGCTCGCCGACGGGCGCCTGATCATCGAGGGGATTTCCGGCAGCTCGGCCGGCGCGCTCAACGCGGTGATGCTTGCCGACGGCCTCGCGCGCGGCGGACCCGAGGAGGCGCGCAAGCGGCTCGCCGAGTTCTGGCGCTCCGCCAGCGTCGACGGCAACCTGCCGCGGGTGCAGCGCGCCGTGGTCGAGCGGCTGTTCTCGTTCCTGCCGTTCGAAGGCTCGCCGGTGCAGGCGTGGTTCGACGCGCTCTCCCAGTTCCTGTCGCCCTACGACTTCAACCCGCTCAACATCAATCCGCTCAAGGACCTGATCGAGAAATTCGTCGACTTCGACGCGGTGCGCGGCTGCACCACGCATCGGCTGTTCATTTCCGCCACCAACGTGGAGACCGGCCGTCTGCGCGTGTTCGGCAACGACAAGATCACCGCCGACGTGGTGATGGCATCCGCCTGCCTGCCGTTCCTGTTCCGCGCGGTGGAGATCGACGGCGTGCCCTATTGGGACGGCGGCTACATGGGCAACCCGGCGATCTTCCCGTTCTTCCGCACCACCGAGACCGAGGACGTGCTGGTGGTGCAGATCAATCCGCGCGTGCGGCGGGTAGCGCCGAAATCCGCCCAGGAAATCATGAACCGGGTCAACGAGATCACGTTCAACTCCTCGCTGCTCGCCGAATTCCGCGCGATCGATTTCGTGCGCCGGCTGATCGACCAGGGCCGGCTGCCGCGCGGCACCGGGCCGGGCGATTATCGCCGCGTCAACGTGCACCGCATCGCGCTCGACGAGGCGTTCCGCAAGCTCACCGCTTCGAGCAAGCTCAACTCCGACTACGATTTCTTCCTGATGCTGCGCAACGGCGGCCGGCGCGCCGCGCGCAATTTCCTCGACGCCCATTTCGACGACATCGGCCGCGACAGCACCGTCGAGCTGCGCGCCGAGGCGCAGGCCGAATGGGCGTGATCCGCTACTCCCTCCCCCGCTTGCGGGGGAGGGAACATACCGCGCGTGTTATAATGCCCCCATGAAATGCGAGCCCATGGGCATCCTCAGCGCAGCGAGCGGGCCGGTGCGGCTCGAAGTCGTGGTGGCCGACATCACGACGCTTGCGCTCGACGCCATCGTCAACGCGGCGAACCGCTCGCTGCTCGGCGGCGGCGGCGTCGACGGGGCGATCCACCGCGCCGCCGGACCGGACCTGCTTGCCGAATGCCGCACGCTCAGCGGCTGTGACACCGGCTCGGCGAAAATCACCCGCGGCTATCGCCTGCCGGCCCGGCACGTCATCCACGCGGTCGGGCCGGTGTGGCACGGCGGCAAGGCGGACGAGGACGCCTTGCTCGCCGGCTGCTATCGCACCGCGCTGGCGCTTGCGGCCGCGCACGGCCTCGCGTCGATCGCCTTTCCGG
>DASPZC010000284.1:0-1597 GCA_035636455.1 Xanthobacteraceae bacterium | reverse complement strand
CCGACCGCCAACCGAAATCGGCTTTTGCCGATTTCGGCGGATATAGCTTGGGCCAAGTCGGAAACATCCGACTTGGCCGGGTCGACCTCCCCCTTTCAGGGGGAGGTGAAGCGAGTGTCGGGCGCGATTAGTGCGAATCGATCGGCATGCGTTCGTGCCCAATCACTCGAAGAATTTCGCCGGGGCGCGGCTCGGGGTGGTGAGCACGAGCAGCACGAGATTCTCGTCGCCCATTTTCTCGAACCCATGCTTTTTCCCGCGCGGCACATCGACGATATCGCCGGGCTTCACTTGGCGCGTGTCGATCGCGCCGGCGGCGTTCTCGATCCGAGCCGTGCCGGTTCCGCGCTCGACGAAGACGACGTGGTCCTGATCGTGGATGTGCAGCGGGATTTTGCTCGCCACCACGATTTGCAGCTCGCCCTTGCCGGCATGACGCGACGCGACCACGCTCGCGCCCGGACCGCCGGAAGGCAGAGGGTGGGTCTTGAGGATGGTTTCCAGGTCCGTGACCTCGATCGCTCGGTCTCGTGCCTGAGCCGTTTCAGCGGCTGCAAACAGCATCGCCGCCAATGCCGCCGCGGTGGCCAATGCGGGTACGCGGATCACGGCGAACCTCCTTTCAGGATGATCGTGCCAGCTCGTCGAGCAGCGTCTTCCAGGCGAGGAGCTCGCGTGCCGGTCTGAATAGATTGCGGCGCCGAGCAATGGCCGCCCGCAACCGGGCGAGGAAGCTCGGCTCGGTCTCGATGCGGTGGAGCAGTCGCGCCAGCCCCGCCGTATCGCCCACATTGAAATAACCCGGATAGTCGCGGCCGAGCAGTCCGACCGAGCCGTCGATCCGCGACGCCAGCACCGGAACGCCGGCGGCGACTGCTTCGGAAACGACGTTGGCGCCGCCCTCGCTCCGCGACGACAGCACCAACGCCCGGGCGCGGCCGAGCAAACGCCGCACTTCTCCGCCTGTCACCTCGCCGCGCCAGACATAGCGCGGATTGCGCTCCATCTCGGCCTTGGCCCTCGCCGCCCATTGCGGGCTGTCGGCGCCGCCGACGTGGACGATGCGCAGCCGCGAGGCGGCAGGCAGCAGGCGGGCCGCCTTCGCCGCGCGCACCGGGTCCTTGACCTTGCGCAGATGGGCGATCACGGCCACTTCGAAAGCCCGGGACGAATGTGCGGCGCGGCGCGGCAGCGGCGGAGCCGACTGATGGATGATGCGGAGCTTGCGGCGCAATCGCGGCGGGAGCCGCCGCCGCGCCAGATCCTGCAATGCGACCAGCCGATCGGCGGATTCGAGCGAGCGCAACGTACGCCGCGGATCACGGTCGATGTACTGGTAAAGATCGGTGCCGGAGAGAGCGACGATCAGCGGCCGATCCGGATGGAGCTCGCGAAAGCGGCGGACGGCGCCGGCGCTGCGCCAGGCGTGAAGCGCGACCATCAGCTCCGCCGACGTTTCATCGTATTCGGTCGCGACGCGGGCGGAATGCCCGAGGCGCCGAAAGATTTTTGCCCAGCGCAACGCCGTGGTCCAATTGCCGGACCGTGACGAGGGACGCGCGGGCGTGATAATGACGATGTTCATGAACAGTGCCGA
>DASPZC010000283.1:0-6302 GCA_035636455.1 Xanthobacteraceae bacterium | reverse complement strand
GCGTAGAGAATGCGGCCGGCGTCCTGCTGCAGCGCAAGCGACGCGAAGGGCTCGAACACCTGGATCACGTCGAGCTGGTCGCCTCGTCCGCGCCGGGCGGCGGACCGTCCGCCCTGCTCGACAGCACCGTCGATATCACCTGGGGCGGGCCGATGCGCATCATGCGCGCGCGGGATCAGGAACCGTCTTCTCCGCTCATGTGCTTTTGCGAAGTCGTCGGCCGCGACCCGTTCTTTCTGATCGGCCGCGGCAACGGTGCTGCGTTCAAGCTTGCCGATCTGCCCAAGCTGAGATTCGCCGCCGTGTCCGAGGTGCCGACACCGTGGCTGTGCCTGCAGCACGACCTGCGGGAGCAAGGCGTCGATCCGTCCTCACTCGAGCGTGCACCCGATCGGACCATGGGCGAGAACCTCGCGGCGCTACGCGACGGGCAGCTCGACGTGATCCAGGTGTTCGAGCCCTTCGCGTCGCTTGCGCTGCAGCAGGACGCCGGCCGCATTCTCTACGCCGCGAGCACGCGCGGGCCGACGGCCTATACGACCTTCATCGCCACGCGCGCCGGCATCGCGCGCCATCGCGAGGTCTTTGCGGCGATTACGCGAGCGATCGGCCGCATGCAGGACTGGCTTGCCGAACACGGTGCGCCGGACGTGACCGATGCCGTGGCGCCGTTCTATCCGGACATCGCGCGCGACGTTCTGGAAAGCTCGCTGGCGCGCTATCGGGACGCGGGCATCTGGTCGCCCACGACCGAGGTCTCCCGGCAGGGCTTCGCGCGGTTGGCCGAAAGCCTCCTCTCCGGCGGATTCATTTCCCGCATCCCAACCTATGAGGATTGCGTGGAGCAACTTGCTCCCACCTCATCCTGAGGAGGCGCGAAGCGCCGTCTCGAAGAGCCTGTCCCCGCGAAGGCGGGGAATGGCAGCAAACGAATCTGTGGCCGTGGTTCGAGACGCCGTGCTTCGCACGGGTCCTCACCATGAGGACAGAGTTTATTGCGCAGCAAGCAGCCGCCCACCGACCTCCACCGGCCGTCCCGACTGCATCGAGGCGATGATCGCCTCGAACGCGCCAACCACGTCGACCATTTGCGCCGTCGTCACCGGAAACGGCGCGCCGCCTTCGACCGCCGCTGCAAAGGCCTCGAGCAGCGTGGCCAGGGAGTCAGCGGCCGGGAAGGCGCTCGTTTGCGGCGCCTGCCCGATGGGTGCGACCGTGAGGTTCGTTTCGTCGCGCACCTCGGCCCAGCCGTTGGTGCCGAAGACGTGCACGCGCCAATAGGCCGGGCCGGCCCGCACCGTCGCCATCAGGCCAGTGGCGCCGCTCGCGAATTCGACCAGCACCGCGGCCACGTCGCGCGGGTCGGGCGGCGATTTGCGCGCGAACAGCCGCGCGTCGACGCGCGCAACGGGCCCGGCGAGATTGACGAACGCGTCGAGCACGTGCAGCCCCGCCCCGGTCATGCCGCCGCCCGGCGACTCGCGCGGATCGTCGCGCCAGCCGCCCTTCACCCGCGTACTGTGCTCGTTGCTGAAATGACCCTCGACGTGCAGCACGTCGCCGAGCGTACCGCCGGCGACAAGGCGCGCGAGTTCCAGCATGGACGGAAAGCAGCGCTTGCTGTTGCCGAGCCCGAGCACCACCCCGGCTCGCCGGCAGGCTTCGACCGCGCGCTCGGCCTCGGCGCGCACGAGGGCCAGCGGCTTCTCCGACCACACCGCTTTGCCGGCCTTGGCGACGGCGATGATCTGCTCGACGTGGAGCGAATGCGGAGTCGCGAGCACGATCGCCCTGACGCGCGGGTCGGCGATGGCCTCGTCAAGCTCGACCGACAGCGCGAGTCCATGCGCGGCGGCGAAGCCCCGCATGGCCTCCGGCTCCTTGCACACGCCGCGCACGAACTTGAGCCGCGCGCTCTTGCCCTGCACCGCGTTGACGATCGCCTGGCCCCAGCGACCGAGCCCGACGATCGCCGCCTCGATCATTCCGCCGCTCCGCGCGCAGCCGCGCCGCCTGAGCGGCGCCGGATCTCCTCGATGATGACGGTCGAGTCGCGCTCGCCCTCGCCGTGGCGCACGCAGCTCTCGAGCAGCGCGGCGGCGACCTCGCAGCCCGGCAGCTGCTGGCCGGCGCTAGCGGCCTGCGCGAGCATCAGGCGCACGTCCTTGAGCGCCTGCGCGGCCCGGCCGTGCGGCGCGAAATCGCGCGTGACCATCTTGCCGCCCTTGGTGTCCATCACCTGCGAATAGGCCGCCGAGCCGCGCGCGATGTCGAAGAACGTCTTGGGATCGAGCCCCATGCGCTCGGCCAGCACCAGGCCTTCCGCCAGCGCCAACCGGTTGAGGTTGAGGATCAGATTGACGGCGAGCTTGGCCTTGGCGCCGTCGCCCACCTGGCCGACGTGAAAGCGCCGCGGCATCAGCGCGTCGAGGATCGCGGTCAGCTCCGCGTCCGCCGGTAGATCGCCGCCGATCAGGCCGACCCCGTCGCCGCGCTGCACTTGATCGCTGGTTCCGGAGACCGGCGCCTCGAGGAAGCGCAGGCTCGCGTCGGCGGCGCGGCGCGCCAGCGCGACCGCGCGGTCCGGATCGCAGGTGATGCTGAGAATCAACGTGCGCGGACGCCGATCGGGGGCCTCGCGCAACGCGGCAGCGATCTCGTCGATCACCTCCTCCGCCTGATCGGCCGAGAACACCACGATGATGACATGGGTGCAGCGCCGCACCACCTCGCCGGCGCTGGCAGCGCCCTCCCCGCCCATTTCGGCAAGGCCTGCGAGTCTTGCGCGATCGACGTCGAAGCCGACCACCGGCAGGCCCGCCTGGGTGAGCCGATGCGCGAAGGCCGTGCCCATCAGGCCGACCCCGATCAGCCCGACCGCATCGCGCGACGACATGTGTGCCGGCCCGGTCATGGCCGCGATCCTATACGTCGCGCTTCTCCGCAGGCAATCGGCGGCGATATGCTGCGGGTGCGATCATCGGGGAGACGAGCATGGATACCCAGGAGCTTCACGAGCGCGGCCTAAAACTGCGCCGGGACTTGTTCGGCCGCGAGACGGTCGACCAGCGCATGAACGCGCTCGGCGAGTTCGGCAAGCCGCTGCAGGAGATCATCAACGCCTATGCGTACGGCGACGTCTGGAGCCGCAGCGCGCTGCCGCTCGCGACCAAGAGCCTCGTCATGATCGGCATGATGGCGGCGGCCGGCAAGCCGACGGAGCTGCGCGTCCACCTCAACGGCGCGATCAGGAACGGCTGCAGCGTCGAGCAGATTCAGGAGGCGCTGCTGCTGGTCGCCCTCTATTGCGGCATTCCGGCCGCCAACGAGGCGCACCGCGCCGCCGTGGAAGTGTTCCGCGAGGCTCCCCCGCCCCGCGAAAATCCGTAGGGTCGGCAGCGCTATCAGGCCGGCGCGACCCGCGCCGGTCCGCGCTTCCTGCGGGCGGCGCGCCATTCCTCGAAGCGCTGCACCACCACGAAGAACGACGGCACGAACACCACCGCGAGGCAGGTCGAGGCGATCATGCCGCTGAAGACCGTGATGCCGATCGATTTGCGCGCGCTGGCGCCCGCGCCGGTCGCCACCACCAGCGGGGCGACGCCGAGGATGAAGGCAAAGGACGTCATCAGGATCGGCCGCAGCCGCGCCCGCGCCGCCTCGACCGCGGCTTCGAGGATCGGCTTGCCGTCGCGCACCCGCCGCTCGCGCGCCACTTCGACGATCAGGATCGCGTTCTTGGCGGAGAGCGCGATCAGCAGGATCAGGCCGATCTGGATGTAGAGATTGTTGTCGATGCCGAGAGCGGTGAGCACCGACGCGGGCCCGAGCAACGCGAGCGGCACGGCGAGAATGACGGAGATCGGCGCGAACCAGCTCTCGTATTGGCCGGCCAGCACCAGATAGACCAGCAGCAGCGCCAGACCGAAGGTGTAGTAGAGCTGATTGCCGACCGCCTTTTCCTGATAGGAGATGCCGGTCCATTCGTATCCTGCGCCCTTCGGAAGGGTCCGCTGCGCGATCTGCTCCATCAGCGTCATCGCCTGTCCGGTGCTGAACCCGGTCGCGGGCAACCCGATGATGGCCGCCGACGGATAGAGATTGTACAGGCTGATCAGGGACGGACCGATCGTCGGCTTGATCTTGATCACCGTGCCGAGCGGGATCATGTTGCCCTGCTGGTTGCGCACGGCGAAATTCTCGATGTCGCTCGGGCGCAGCCGGAACATGGCGTCGGCCTGCACGTAGATCTGGAACACGCGGCCGAACTTGTTGAACTGGGTGACGTAGCTCGACCCGAGATACGAGGCGAGCGCCGCGAATACCTGGTCGGCGGTGAGATGCAGCGTCTCGATCTTCACCCGGTCGACCTCGATGTCGATCTGCGGCGCGGTCGAGCGGAACGAGGCGGTGATCCGCTGCAATCCGGTCTGGGTGCGTCCGTTGGCGACCATGGCATCGGTGACGGCCTGCAGCTTGTCGAGGTCGAAGCTCGAATCGCGCAGGTCGATCTGCATGGCGAAGCCGGCGGCGTTGCCGATGCCCTGGATCGACGGCGGCGGCAGCACGATGATCCGCGCCTCGTCGATCTGGCCGAGCTGCTGGTTGAGGCTGGTGTACAATGACCGCAGATCCTGGCCGCTGCCGCGCTCGCTCCAGTCCTTGAGCACGAGGTAGGCGACGCCGGCATTGGCGAGCGTCGCGTTGTTGTCGAGCGGCGAGATTCCGGCGACGCTGACCACGTTCTGCACGCCGGGCGTCTTGCCGGCGATCGCGGCGACCCGGTCGAGAACCTGCTGCGTGCGCGGGAGCGACGCCCCGTCGGGCAACTGCACGACGGCGAGCAGATAGCCCTGGTCCTCGATCGGCAGGAAGCCGGTCGCCACGCGCGAGAGGCCGTAGCCGGCGCCGGCCATCACAAGGAGCGCCACGACCACCGTGACGCCGCTGTGCGCGACCATGCGGCCGATCAGGCGCGCGTAAAAGCCTTCGAACTTCCCGTAGCCGGCGTTGAAGCCGCGGTAGAACGGATTGCGCTGTGCCGGCGGCACCGCCGGGCGCAGCCACAGCGCGCTCTGGGTCGGCTTCAGGGTCGCGGCGTTGATGGCGCTGAGCAGCGCCGTCGCGGCGATCACCAGCGCGAACTGCGCATACATCCGGCCGGTGAGCCCGGGCAGGAACGCCGCCGGCACGAACACCGCCATGAGCACCAGCGTAATGCCGATGATCGGCCCGAACAGCTCGTCCATCGCGCGCATGGCGGCCTGCCGCGCGGGCATTCCCCGCTCGATGTGATGGGCGGCCCCCTCCACCACCACGATCGCGTCGTCGACGACGATGCCGATGGCGAGCACGATGGCGAACAGGGTAGAGAGGTTCACGGTGAAGCCGAGCGCGTACATGGCAGCGAACGCGCCGATGATGGTGACCGGCACCGTGGTGGCCGGCACCAGGGTGGCGCGCCAGTCCTGCAGGAACACCAGGATCACGACCAGCACCAGGATCGCGGCCTCGAACAGCGTCAGGTAGACCTCCTTGATCGCGGCGCGCACGAACGTGGTCGTGTCGAACGGTTCGCCGTAGACGAGGCCCTGGGGAAATTCGCGCGCAAGCTCGACCATCCGGCGCTTGACCTCGCGCTCGACGTCGAGCGCGTTGGCGCCGGGCGACAGGTAGATGCCCATGCCGGCCGCCGGCTGGCCGTTGAGGGTGAAGATCTGGCCGTAGGTCTGGGCGCCGAGCTCGACGCGGCCGACGTCGCGCACGCGGGTGACGTCGCCGCTGCTGCCGCTCTTGACGATCACTTCCTCGAACTCGGCGGCATCGCCGAGCCGGCCGGCGACGTTGAGCGTGTACTGGAAGGCGTTGCCGGCCGGCGCCGGCGGCATGCCGACCTGCCCGGCGGTGACCTGCTGGCTCTGCTGCTGGATCGCCTGGATCGCGTCCTGCGCCGTCAACCCATGCGCCTTGAGCTTGTTCGGGTCGAGCCAGATGCGCATCGAGTACTGGCCAGCGCCGAACACGATGACACTGCCGACGCCGGGCAGCCGCGCCAGCTCGTCCTTGAGCTTGATGGAGGCGTAATTGCTCAGGTAGAGGCTGTCGTAACGCGTATCGGGCGAGGCGAGCGTCACGAACATCAGGATTGACGTCGATTTCTTCTGGACGGTCACCCCCTGGACCTGGACCGCCTGCGGCAGCGAAGCGAGCGCGCTCGACACCCGGTTCTGCACGAGCACCTGCGCGAAATTGAGATCGGCGCCGATCTTGAAGGTGACGGTGAGCGTGTAGCTGCCGTCGGC